>JACQXX010000014.1 GCA_016208495.1 Acidobacteriota bacterium
CCTCCTGGACCGACGGAAAATGGGTCGTGAATCTTGACGAAGCACGATCCGGTATCCATCGCCATCGAACCTTGGCGTCCGGCTTGAAAGCAATTTCAGGACCCTGCGCGGTTGGTTCAGAACTGGTGGACTTGTCACAGACGCGACAGCGGGAACTGGGTTCCCAAACCGGTCCGCCACCGACCGGCAGAGCGTCTCGCGCGACACCTGGAAAAGGCAACTTAGAGCCGCCTGCTCCGAGCAGGAACGGAAGCGGTTGTCCGGAACAGGAAGAATCCCCCGCCTCAACTGCGCAGCGGTAGGCGGGGGAGGTTCAAAGGCCCGGTGGAATCCGAAGTCATCGTTGTAATTACCCTTTGATAAAATGAAACCCATGTCAGGCGAATCCTTTGCCGTGAGATTCCTGGTACGACCGCTGACTGCTCACCCAGCTTTGTACAAAATGGCTGGTCTGTGTCTGGTGTTGATAGGATTGGTAATCGGTCCAGGGAGCGCGCGCTCGCTCCTGGGACAGCACCCACATCCCAACCGCCTGGTTGAAAAGAATCTGACTCGAACTGAATCTCATACCGGTACTCTGTTTGGGGCGACGCCTTCCTTACCTCAAAACCTGTTGGGTGCCAAGCCAACTTTCCATCTCTTCACGGATAAGGACGGACTCCCCCAAAACACGGTTCAAACCATGGTTTTTGATCGGGAAGGCTATCTCTGGGTGGGTACCCAGGACGGGGCCGCTTACTATAACGGCAACCACTGGACAGTGGTCAACATGCCAAATCGCACCCTGTCAAACCACGTCCGATCAATGATTGCTGCCTCTGACGGAAGCCTCTGGTTTGGAACCAACGGGGGCGGGGTGTTGAACTTCCAGCGGGACAAATGGACCGTGTATGACATTTCAACTCAGGCTCTGAGAAATTATCAGGTCCTTAGTCTGCTGGAGACGGTTGGATCAAATGGAAACCGGGTTCTGTGGGTAGGGACAAACGGCGGCGGCCTTTCGCGACTTGAAAACGGCACCTGGACAACCTTTGACACAACTTCGGGATTGCCCAGCAACTTTGTCATGAGTTTGCTTGAAACCGTCGGCGCCGACGGCTCAAAGCTGTTGTGGGTGGGCACCAACGGCGGCGGGTTGGCCTGCCTCAACCGAGGGAAATGGACTGTGTTGAACACAGCTTCAGGATTGCCAAGTAACGCCGTGTTCAAGCTCTATGAGAGTCTTGATGAGGATGGAACCAGCACGTTGTGGGTGGGTACCAATGCTGGTTTGGCCCGGTACACCCAGGGGACATGGACCATTTTTGATACCCGGTCCGGGCTTCCAAACGATGAAATCTGGGATATTCTGGAAGTTACCTCGTCAACGGGAACTCGACAATTATGGGTGGCGACCTTTGGCGGAGGCATTGCTCGTCTGGAGCAAGGCCAGTGGAAGGTCGTTGATACCCGGCTGGGTCTGCCGGACAACCTGGTTTTCAGCTTAATCGAATCCCCGGCATTTCAAGGGGTGCGGTCGCTCTGGATCGGGATGAGCGGCGCCGGTTTGGCTCGTTTGGATCAGGTGCAATGGACCTCACTTGATACCCGAAGCGGATTACCCAATGACCGGGTTCGCAGTATTCTTGAATCAAAAGATTCAGACGGGACACCGGTGTATTGGATCGGCACCCGCAATGGATTGGCCCGGCTTCACCAAAATAAGCTGACGGTTTTCCATACTTCAGATGGAATGCCGGGTGATCTGGCCATGAGTCTGGTAGAAACCGCTGGACCCAATGGCACCCTAATTTTGTGGGTTGGGACCAACCGAGGATTGGCCAAATATGAACAAGGCCAGTGGACGGCGTTCAATGCCACCAATTCAGGGATGCCGACCTCGCTGGTGGTTGACCTCCACCTGATCCGGAACGCTGATCAGTCAGAGACCTTGTGGATCGGAACGTTTGGGGAAGGTCTGGTTCGCTATGAACGCAACCAGTGGCAACAATACAAACCCCAGACCGGATTCCCCAGCGGGTTTATCATGTCGCTCTATGAAACCCGCGAGCCAGATGGAACGAGTACGTTGTGGGTTGGCACCAATGGCAGCGGATTGATTCGGATTCCCGATATCCAGCATAACCCCTTGAACTCTCCCGCCAACTGGCAGGTATTGGATGTGGCCTCGGGTGCGATTCCAAACAATGTGGTGCGCAGTCTGCTTGAAACCCGGACTCAGGATGGAGATCGGGTGTTATGGGTTGGGACTGATGGTGGCGGATTGGCCCGATTGAATCTGACTCGCCCGGAGCAAAAGATTTCGGTTTTGTCGGATACTTCCGCTCCAGCCCTGCCAAACAATACGATTTACCAGATTTGCGTAGATAGCCAAAAACGTATTTACCTTTCTACGAATAAAGGTGTCGCCCGGCTGACGCCGCGTGTTCCAACCCCGGCCCAGCCGGCTGAATTTGAGTTGTATTCCTTTGGGACGGAAGATGGGCTGCCCAGCAACGAATGTAACGGTGGCGCGTCGCTGGTGGATGAGCGGGGGCGAATCTGGATTGGAACCGTGGCTGGGGTTGCCATTTTAGATCCGGCCCAGGAACTCCAGGACACCCAGTCCAAGCCGTTGCATCTGGAGCGAACCTTCCTCAATGGCAAACAAACCCGCGTCTTTAATGATGCCCCGGTTGCCACCACCACCCTGGACTATTGGGAAACCAACCTGGTGTTTGAATATGCCTTGCTCAGCTATTTCCGTGAATCCGATACCCGATACCGGACCCAGTTACAAGGATTTGACCCAGAACCAACCACCTGGACCCGTGACACCAAAAAGGAATACACCAATTTGTCATCGGGGCCATATGTCTTCCAAATTTGGGCCCGTGATTATCGGGGAAATGTTTCAGGCCCGCTGGAAATCAAGTTTTCAATCCGGCCAGCACCCTGGGAAACCTGGTGGTTTGGAATGTTGCTGCTTGGTATGGCGGCGGGGCTGGTGTATAGCGGATATGAACTCCGTCTCAGAACGATTCGCCGACGTCAGGAACAGCGCTTTGCTTCAATCCGGCAGTTGCTGGAAAGCATTCGAGTCATCAATTCACAGCTTGATTTAACCATCGTACTCCAAACCATTACCGAAGAAAGCGCCCGGCTGATCAATGCTGAACCCGGTGGAATTGGCTTGCTGGTTGGCGAAGAAGTGGTTTTCAAGCGTCTGTGGAACAAAGGGCGGTGGGAGGACAGTCCCGTCACCTTCAAAATCGGTGAAGGTGTCGCCGGGAAAGTCGCCGCCACTGCCCGCCCGGTCGTGGTGAACAATATCAATGACATGCCTGATCTGACCCAGATGGAAGTTCTTGAAAAATATGAGGTTCAGGGTTTGCTTGATGTTCCGATCATCAACCGACTGGGGCAGGTGGTTGGCGTGCTGGATGTCCGACGAAAACCAGGCCGGGTCTTTACAAAATCTGATTGTCAGTTGATCGAATCCCTGGCCCATCAGGCGGCGATTGCCCTTGAAAACGCCGGATTGTATGGCGAACTCGGGAAGTTGCTTCATCAGGAACAGGAAGTCAGCCGGGCCCTCCAGGAACTCAACCAGATGAAGACCAACTTCATTATTGTGACGTCGCACGAAATGCGAACCCCGCTCACGGTGCTCAAAGGATACACTGAGGCATTAATTGAGGGAACTATGGGCCCCTTGGCCAGTGTCCAGCAGCGAACACTGATCACTTGCCAGCGAATGGTTGACCGCCTGGTTTCGAGTTTTAATGACATTTTGGAAATGCTCAAAATCAACGAAGGCTACACTTCGATCAAACCGGTCACCTTTGACTTGATTGAAACCATCAATCAGGTTTTGAATGAGTTGGGGGCCTTTGTCCACAGACGAAAACAGGTGATTCAGTGTGAGACACCCACCTCATTGCCCATCAATGCCGACCAGGAAAAAATTGAACTGGTGTTGCTCAACATCATGCAGAATGCCATCAAGTTCACGCCCGACGAAGGCGTGATTCAAATCAAAGTCTCCACGAATGGAAGCGGTGAAATTCACCTGGAAATCCAGGACTCCGGGATTGGGATTGACCCGGCTGAATTGACCAACATTTTTGAAAAATTTTACACGGGAGTTGATCCTTCGACCCACCGCTCCGGCAAGTATGAATTTGCCACCCGAGGAACTGGCCTTGGACTGGCGATTGCCAAAAATTATGTCGAGGCCCACGGCGGTCGCATCTGGGCCGAATCAGCCGGCAAGGGGCAGGGAAGCTGTTTTCACATTGTGCTTCCAGCTTCAACATCTGATACCAATGTGGGCTGAGGGTATCGGGCTAAGGGCTGAAGGAAATACAATATCTTCACTCCGTTGCGGAAAGGTCACTTGAACTTGACAACCCCCGCCCAGCAGGGCGATGGAAAGTAGCCGGTGGGCAGTCTGCTTTGAGGCGCACCCACCGGAAGGCGAGCCGCGAATAGTTTGCGCCCGGATGGGGACGGATCCGGTGGTATGCCCAAAGCGGCAAACCACCGGCTACTTTCCGGCGCCCATCCAGGCGAAACCCGACCTTTCCGCAACGGAGGCTAAACAATAAAACCCAGGTACCGACTCGGTACCTGGGTTTTTGGTTTCCTGAACAGGGGAGCAAAGAGCGGTTTTACAGAACTGGCAGGGAAATGCTCAACCGATCTGGGTCGATGTGGAGCATCTCGTGTTCGTTGTGATTAAACCCAAGCGCGTCATCGAGTTCGGCTTCAACATCGCCGGTCAGAAATTCAAAATTCTTAAAGTCATAGAGGGTCTTATCCAGCATGTGCGACGGCTGGATGCGACCAAATCCGGCCAAAATTGAGTTTTTGACCCGTGGAATTTCATTTTCCAGTTGTTTGAGGATGTTTTTGACCTTCTTGCGTTTCAGGTTTTCCTGCGAGCCGCACAAGTCACAGGGAATGATTGGGAAATCCCGTTCGCGGGCGTATTCGGCGATTTTCTTCTCCAGACAATAAGCCATTGGCCGGATAATCGTGTTGCGTCCATCGTCGCTTCGCAGAATCGGAGGCATGGCCTTGAGTGTTCCGACATAAAACAGATTCAGGAAAAACGTCTCCATAATGTCGTCGGAGTGATGGCCGAGGGCAATTTTGGTACAGCCATGTTCAATCGCGGTGTTGTAGAGGATTCCCCTCCGCAGGCGTGAACACAACGAACAAGTTGTCTTTCCTTCAGGAATGAGGCGCTTGACGATGGAGTAGGTATCCTGTTCAACAATGACAAACGGAACGCCCAGTTGGGTCAGGTATTCAGGCAATACGTGTTCCGGAAATCCGGGCTGTTTCTGATCCAGGTTGACGGCGAGCAGGTCAAAGTGGATCGGCGCCTTTTTCTGAAAGTGGAGCAGCATATCCAGCATGGTGAAGCTGTCTTTGCCACCGCTCAAACAAACCATGATTTTGTCGCCATCCTGGATCATATGAAAATCTTTGATGGCTTCACCGACCCGGCGAAACATTGTCTTCTGTAATTTTTCGAGTTTGTCCATGTTCTAATAAGACCCAAAGTTGAAGAGAACTGATAAGGAGATGAGTGCGTCACTGATTGCAACCGAGAAAAGTAGCAATCCAGTGTTGTTTTATTCAAGCACTGAGTCCGGTTTTTCCTGGTCTGCCCGAAAAAATTCACTTCGAACCTGGTTCTTTCTCAAGAAAAACGCAATCAAGTATTTGGTTTTTCGCGTTTTTAGATTTATAAGTTAATATGGAAAAACATAATAATATCAGTCAGTAGTCAGTCGTTCGCCAAGTTTATTTGATTGATTTACTTGATTGGCTTCTATAGCTCTCCAGAAAAAGGTTCAAAGTATCGTCTTTAGACGAAAGGGTTTCATCGTTGGTCTCACTCGGGAAACCTCACTCCTGAAGGCGTTACTTCGGAACGGGAATCTTTTTCTGAAAGGCTATAATTTAATACCAGTTTGTAGTACTACAGCGAAGTCTTAATAAAAAACCGAGTTTTGAGCCCAGGAACTGGGCGGCAGGCATGTAGCCCAGGGTGCAAACCCTGGGAAAACGTTGCTTCCTCACCCGCTGACCCGCATCCGGTGGTGGCGCGTCCAAAGCGACGCTGACCACCGGCTAACCTGGCTCCATCCCTTCGGGATGAGGACCAACAACCACTTCGACCCTTAACCGGCATTACTGACTACTGACTACTGACTACAAACTGCAATCATTCGTGCCGCAACGCCATCATTGGATCAATTTGGGTGGCGCGATAGGCTGGAATCAAACAGGCCAAAAGCCCGGTGATTGCCAGCAAACCGGTTACCCCCATCACGGTTACCGGATCCGTTGTTGAAATCTCGAAAAGCTGGCTCTGCAAAATATGAAGCGATCCCAAGGCCCCAAACACCCCCAGAACCAATCCTAACCCAATCAAAACCGCTCCTTCGGTTGCCACCATTTGCAGAATATCCCGAGGTTGTGCTCCAAGGGCCAGGTAGGTGCCAATTTCGCGGGTTCGGGCGGAAATCGAAAAGGTCAGCACGCCATACACACCCAGCGCCGCCAAAAATGCCGCCACTGCTGCAAAAACCCCCAGCACCAGTGCGATAAATCTGGTTCGGGAGGTGACTTCAGCGGTTCGCTCCTCAAGGGTCTGGAAATTGGCCAGCGGAACATTGGGATTGAGTTGTTTGATCTCATTTCTGATAGCCGTCGCCAGAAGTCGAGGATCTCCAGAGGCTTTGATCACCAGTGTTTGAGCCGGGTCAGTGGGTTGCCAGGCTGAGAGATACACGTCTGGCCCAATTTTCTCTTCAAGGCGTCCGTACCTGACATCTTCGACAACACCCACAATTTCAACCATTTCTCCGGCGCCTGGGTACTCAGCCTCAATCATGGGGTGGATCCGTTTATGCAGCGGATCGGTGCCGGGGAAATAGCGTTCGGCTGCGGTTCGATTGATGATGGCAACCCGTGGCGCACCAATCCGATCCTGGGTTGTGAACGCTCGTCCAGTGACGACTGGAATTTGTAGCGATTGAAAATAACCCGGCGAAACACTGTGAAACCCAATGATCGCCCCTTGTCCGGAGTCCGATTGTCCCTCAAGGGTCATTTGAGTCAAACTTGAATATCCCATCAAGGGGGCTGAACTTCCCAGGCCGACCGCTTCAACGCCGGGTAACGAAGAAACTTTTGTCACCACCGGCTCATAAAACTCAAGTCCTGCGTTCCGTGAGGGTAACTGAACAATAAGCACCTGGTTTGGCGAAAACCCAAGTTTGACGGCCTGAAGCTGCAGTAAACTCCGAATCATCAACCCTGTTCCAACCAGCAGCACCACGGAAATTGCAATCTCACCAATCACCAGCATGGTTCGCAGGTTGACCCGACTGACACTTGCAAAATGAGTCAACTGAAAGCGAAACGAATAATCACTGGATTTGAGTGATTGAAGCGGGTTGGTGATGGAAATCCGAAAGGCAGCGACCAACCCGACCAACCCACCTGTGACTGCCGAGATGGCAAAGTTAAACAAAAGAACCGTTGGTTCCAGTCGAATTGAAAAAAGATCAAAAATACGGGCATAAACGGTCCAGAATTGTTCTTCATCGGTGGGTTTAAACGCCAGCAAAAGGTCAATTCCCCAGGTTGCCACCACCAGCGCCAGACTGCCACCGATCAAGGATAAAATGATGCTTTCAGTCAGAAATTGCCGGACAAGTTGCAGCCGACTCGCCCCAAGCATCAGCCGCAGGGCAATTTCTTTTTGCCGTTCGACCACTCGAACGAGAAACAGATTCGCCGTATTGGCGCACACAATCAGTAACACGCACCCAACCGCCGCCATCAGGATGAGTAATGACAACTTGAGCTGGGGATCCACTTTGGTCTGGTGCAGCGGGATGATTCCCATCGTTGCCGTAGAATCAGGTTCTGAAGCTGGAAACACCTGATCCAAATGATTTTTGGTTGAGACCAGTGCCGACTGTGCCTGTGACAGGGAAAGTCCCGGCTTAAGACGGGCGATGACTTGAAGCCAGGAATTATTCGGATTTGCCAAAATCTTTGGATATCTCAGGACCGGTGCCATCTGGGTCGGAATCCAGACATCAACAGTTCCATATTGTCCTTTAAACCCAGCCGGAAGAATCCCGACAATTGTGAACGCCTTTTGTTCCAGTTCGAGGGTTTTATGAATTGCCTCTGGGACGCCACCAAAGCGCCGTTGCCATAAGGCATGACTGATCATGGCGACTGGATGTGACCCTGGAGTCTGGTCTTCTTCTGGAAGAAATGTTCTTCCGACAGCCGCCTGGACGCCGAGAACAGGAAAATAGCTTTGGGAAACAAGCTCCACCCGGACTCGTTCTGCGCCGTCGGCGCCAGTCAAATTAAACGGCTGCTCAACAAAGGCGGCTACATTTTCAAAACAGGGACTTGCCTCACGCAAGGCTGTGAAATGCGGGAAGGACCAGTACACCATGCCTTCGGGCTGTTTGGGGGATGGGCTCGCCTGAGAAACCTGAACCAGTCGCTCCGGTTCGTAGAATGGTAGCGGCTTAATCAAAAGGGCATTAACTACACTAAAAATTGTCGTGTTGGCACCAATGCCAAACGCTAACGTGATAAGCGCAATCGCGTAGAAGCCAGGGTATCTGGCAAACATCCGTCCGGCAAAGTGCAGGTCCATCCACAGTCGTCGCATATCGTTCTCCTTGAGGTACTCCTGGAAGAGTAAATCCAAATGTCAGGTATTTTTGAAAGAAGGAGAACAAGTTGTGTGCCAATGTTCCAAAATCTGAGTTTTATATCAGTTTATAGTCAGTAGTCAGTAGTCAGTCGTTCGCTAAGGGACTGTAAAAAATCAACTTCCCGTTTTCGTTTGGGAATCAGGCATTTGGATTGAGCATCCCGGAGGGCTGCAGTTCGGATAGCCGGTGGTTGCTCGGCTACAGTGAGCTACCACCGGGAACAGGTTCGTTCTCTCCAGTGCTCCCCCGCTTCGCCCGCGCCCCTGCGGGGCGCGGGCGAAGCGGGGAGCCACAAGGGGTGGCCTTTGGATCCG
>JACQXX010000015.1 GCA_016208495.1 Acidobacteriota bacterium
CTGACTACTGACTACTGACTACTGACTACTGACTACTGACTACTGACTACTGACTACTGACTACTGACTACTGACTACTGACTACTGACTACTGACTACTGACTACTGACTACTGACTCTTCTAAACATCCAACCGTTCTTTAAAGTAAGCCTTCAGACCGTTGATTGGCAGTCGGATTTGCTCCCACGTGTCGCGGTCGCGAATCGTGACTGTGTCTTTGTCAGCGGTACTGCCGTCCTTGCCCTGGCCCAGCGTGTCAAAGTCCACCGTGACACAAAACGGAGTTCCGATTTCATCCTGGCGGGCATAGAGCTTGCCGATGGCGCCGGTATCGTCATACACGGTGCGAATGCCGCTCTTTTGCAGGTCTTCTTTGATCTTTCGAGCGACTTCGACAATGGCTGAGTTGTTGCGCGCCAGCGGAAGCACCGCCACTTTGATTGGTGCCAGGTGCGGATGGAGTCTCAGCACCACGCGCATATCGGCATCTTTGCCTTCCTGGGCTTTGCCAGCTTTTTCACTGTAGGCATCCATTAGAAATGCCAGGGTGGCCCGGTCGGCACCGGCTGAAGGTTCGATTACATAGGGCACGTAGCGTTCTTTGGCTTCCTGGTCAAAGTATTGCAGCCGTTCGGTTGAATGTTCGTTGACCGTACCCCACTTCTCGCTCTTACCTTTGGAGTGGATGCTCAGGTCATAGTCGGTCCGGTTGGCAATACCTTCCAGCTCATCCCATTGTTTTTCCTGGTCTTCGCGTTCGGGGAAGAAGCGGTACTGCAAATCGGTGCAGGCTCGGGCATAGTGGGCTAACTCGTCTGATTGCTGCACATAGCGGCGGATGTTTTCCGGACGAATGCCCAGTTTGAGATACCACTGATGGCGATCTTCGATCCAACGCTGGTGCCAGTCCTGGTCGGTACCGGGCTTGCAGAAGAATTCAATTTCCATCTGCTCAAATTCACGGGTTCGGAAGGTGAAGTTTCCAGGCACGATTTCATTTCGGAAGGCTTTTCCAATCTGAGCAATCCCAAACGGCACTTTGCGCCAGCGGGTGTTGACCACATTGAGAAAGTTCACAAACATACTCTGGGCCGTTTCCGGGCGGAGGTAGGCCAGGGTGGCGGCGTCTTCAACCGGGCCGACGTTGGTTTTAAACATCAGGTTGAAGGCACGCGGTTCGGTCAGATTGGCACTGCACCCTGAAACCTTGCGTTGTTTGTGTTTTGGACAATCCAGTTCAGCGAGTTTGTCGGCTCGAAACCGTCCTTTGCATTCGCGGCAATCAACCAGTGGATCAGAAAACGTGGCTTCGTGGCCGGAATACTGCCACACCAGGCGATTCATCAAAATCGCTCCGTCAAGACCTTCCATGTCGTCGCGTTCATAGACGTTGGCCCGCCACCAGGCCCGCTTGACGTTATTTTTCAATTCGACACCCAGCGGGCCGTAGTCCCAGGTCGAGCCCAGTCCGCCGTACACTTCGCTGGATGGAAACACAAATCCCCGTCTCTTACACAAAGAGACGATTTTCGCCATATCAACCGTCGTCATAAATTCCTCTGTTCAGAATTGCTTGGTCTGTGTGTTGTTGCAGGAAGTGGGTCCAGGTCAGGGAAGCACACAGCAGCATAAGATAAGAAACCGCGCATTATACACAAATATCTGTTTGAATGAAGAACCCATCAGTGGTTAGTGGCTAGTGATTAGTGATTAGTGGTTAGCGGTGCCAGTTAAGGGTTGAAAAATCGTTCGTTGAAAACAAAGGGATTATCCAAATTACAAATTTTAGCCGGTTAAAGTGCTACCTGTAAGCTATTGATTTTGAAGACTCAATTTCAACCCTTAATTCTCATCACTAACCACTAACCACTAACCACTAACCACATTCTTCACTCTCACTTGAGGTCCAGCCCATCGAGCGAGCCGTTGATTTTCTGATAAACCGACTCAATGATGGCGCGATTGATGGAGGCCGTGGAGCTATTGCTGTCATACCCGATGCGATAGGCCGCCAGAGCATCATTTAACTGCCCGGTTGCTTCAAGCACGACCCCCAGTTTCCACGAAGCGTCTTTTTTCTCAGCGCCATCTGGAAATCCTTCGGCTGCTGTTCGCAGGGCTGTAATCGCTTCATCACGTTTGCCTTCGCGGAAAAGAATCCAGCCCAAAATCGCTTGAGCGCGGAGTTTGAAATGCTGTGCCCGGCCTTCTGGGGAAAGTCCCGGTGGCAGGTCAGCCACGGCATCTTCGCGAGTGGTCGCCTGGCTGGCAAACAGGGCGGCACCTCGGGCAAGTGCTTCAGCTTGCGGGAGTTCGGCATTGGCGTCAACCAGTTTGCGGGCGGCAAACAGGTATCTGAGACCTCGGGCATCGTCTTTCGGAGACACAAAATTCCCAAGTGCCCGGCCCAATGGTGTATCGCCTGGTTTGGGGAGTTCCCAGGATGCCGCCGTTGTGTTGTCACCGGCAGTTGGTTTAACCACACGGCGAGGGCGGCGGACCGATGGTGTTTGGTCGCCTTCGGTACTTGTTGATGCTGGTGGCGAGGTGGCATCAGCCGCCTGATTCTTTTCGGCATTGGCCTGAGCTTCACGTTTGGCGAGATAGGCAAACCGAACAAAATCTTCAACTTGTCGGAACTGCACTTCACTGGTCAGTGGGTCGTTCATCAGAATCGCCGCCTGACGTTCGGTTTCAAGCAAGGTGGCCAGACTTGAGGCGCGGACTTCAAGCACCCCACCCAGAGTTGCCTCAAATTCACCATCCGGAGACAGGCGCAGGAAAGCTTCAAACGGTTCAATCGCCCGGTCATAGTCGTTGGCCTGGACGAGTGTTTTCCCAAGTTCAAAATACAGGGTTGGAAAGCGTGCCGTATCGGTGGCTTCACCGAGCAGGTTTTCAGCGTCGGCAAAATCACCTTCCACCCGTTTCAAATGGGCCTCGACCATGCGTGACCAGGGATAGCGCGGATTGATTTCACGCACTTTTTCCAGGAGTTTCACGGCGTTGGCATATTCACCTTGTGCCGCATAGACATAAGCCATCTGGGTCAAAAAGCGCACATCGCGTGGGGTGTAGGCCAGCATTTTTCCAAGGGTTTCAGCCGCGTCGCCGTATCGGCGCTGTTCCATCAAGGCCAGGGTCAATCCTCCCCAGGCGGAAGGATGATCCGGAATTATGGCAACTTGTTGGCGATAGAGGGCTTCGGCATCTCCGAGTAATCCACTGGCCCGATATAAATCAGCCAGTGCCGCCGGTGCGGTCCGGCTTTTGGGGTCAAGCTCCATTGCCTTTTGAAAGGCGGTGCGGGCATCGGTGAGGCGCAATCCCATTTGGAGGGCCACACCACGATCATAATGAAGATTGGCCTGGGTTGGGCTCAGTTCAATTGCCCGGTCAAAGACCTGCAAAGCGTCGGTTGGATTTTCCACGCTCAAATAAAACAATCCGATTTGTTCGAGCAATTCAACTTCGGTCCCGGCCCGTTCCTGGAGCTGGCGCATAAACAGAATCGCTTCGGTTCGATTGCCGAATCCAGCCATCAACACTGGCATCGAGAGCAGAAAAGATCGAAACGTCCCGGTGGAAATCGGTGTGGGAAGGGAATCAACCGCCAGTTGAAAGGCTTCCTGAGCCTGGGCCACCTGCGCACTGCGCAGGGCCTGTTCACCTCGTTCGGCATAGGCACGGGCCAGCATGGTTTTGCACCCCGTGATGAGCGGAGAGGTCGGATGTTGCTTCTGAAATTCAGTAAGTTGCTGAATCCGATCATCTACGGTCGCTCCTTGAATTCGGGCCAGTTCGGCTTGTTCCTCAAAAACCATCATCGGCGTCAGGGTTTGAACCGGAGGCGTCTGAGGCGTGGTTGCGGGCGGTTCTTCCTGGGTTGGCGCTGGCTTTGAAGTCTCTATCGGCAGGCGTTGTTTAATCGGGAGTGCCGTGACGGGTGTGACCGAGACAAGCACACCGCACAACACCGTGCAGGCAAGTCCCTTCTGAAAAAGCGGTTTGAAAACTGTGGGTGACATAGATTTGGGTACCGGCTATGGAAACAGATGTATGAGTTACAGGCGTGAAAAGCTTGGGATTTGTACCGTTTGCGGGGTGACTTGGCAAGATGCGCCGGGAAAATGGCGGATGAAGATGTCAGTATCACCTGCGTGAGCGGGTGGTTTTTGTTTTTGATTCCCTGATTGCCAGCAATAATCACATATCACTAATGCCAGTTAAGAGTTGAAAAAATGAGCGGATTTGAACCCACGAAGCGGGTGGCATTCTTAAAGCCTCGGGTGGAATGAGCGTCAGCGAATGAAATCCCTGGCGTCCATCACCAGTCAGCGTGGCCTGGGCAACCGCGGAATTCATTGCCACCGATTTTGTTTTCCACGGATTCCGCTGTGCTCCACCCGAGGCTTTCATTCTTCCGCCCAGTTCCTGGGCTCAACCCCCAAAACCGCTTCAACTCTTAACTGGCACCACGAACCACGAACCACTAAGGGACTGTAAAAATACAACTTCCCGTTTTTATCGAAAGTCACCCGGAGAGATCGAATTTCAGAACAGGAAACCACGAAAAACACGAAAAACACGAAAAAGAAATCCAAAGACTTCAATGGGGTCTGAGCTTGTGTCAGGGAAAGTGCCACCGAACTCAAAAGAAAATGGCTTCGACCCAAATGAAAATCGGGAAGTTGTTTTTTAACGCTCCCTAACCACGAACCACGAACCACGAACCACTAATCACTAATTGGTTTCTTCATTCTCTGGAATTCACATTGACTGAAAATTCCTCTATCCATCATAGTGCCCTGCAATTGTAAAATGTGCTGAGACACCTCACACTCTCTCTACCAGACTTTAATCCAAATCGCGTACCTGTGCTGTTCCTATGTTGCCCTACTTGCATTCGTTGATTGCAATTCCGTTGATTTATCTCTACACGATGGTCATGGCGACCATTTCACTGACACTATCGCTGCACGATCCAACTGGAATTCGCCAGCACTGGTGTGCCCAAACCTGGTGCAAATTGATTGCCTGGACGGTGGGGATGAACGTGATTATCCATGGGCGGGAAAACCTCGACTTATCACGTCCAGCCGTCTATATGTCCAATCACCAGAGTTATATGGACATCCCGACGCTGTTTGCCTTTCTTCCATTCCAGTTCCGGATTTTCGCCAAGAAAGTGCTGTTTTACATTCCTTTTATGGGCTGGCATTTGTGGCGTGCCGGGAATATCCCCGTTGATCGTGGCAATCACTCCGCCACCTCGAAAGTGTTGAACCTGGGAGTTGAAAAGCTTCACTCGGGTGTTCCGATTGTGGTTTTTCCCGAAGGAACGCGTGGTACTGAACTGCGACGGGTCAAACGGTTCAAAGCCGGAGCGTTTAAAATCGCTCAAATGGCCAAAGTTCCAGTAGTTCCAATCACTATCGTCGGAACTGCCCACATTTTGCAGAAAGATTCACTTCTGTTTCGTCCCGGAACGGTTCACCTCTTTATTGATCCGCCAATTGAAACGGCTGACACCGATGATCAACGCCTTTCGGATGTGGTGACACAGGTTCAGCAGGTCATGAATACAAATTTGGAGCGCGTTTATGGTCAATCTTCAGCCGGTACCGCCGGATCCGTACCCGTTTCCATACTCCGCTGACGGTGTCTGGACCCTACCGATTGATCCTGACAAGCCAGCCTGGGGACCTGGTTCGGGCTTGCTCATGTGGGGGATCAGCATTTTGGCGATTGTGATTATGCAATTGCCGGCGGCGATGCTGTGGGCGGGTGAAATCTATCTGCGAACCGGAAAAATGCCGGTTCTTTCACCCAATGTGCAGGATCCACGGCTTGTCCTCTACAGCGTGTTATCAACCATTGTGGCGCACCTGCTTACGTTTGCCGCATGCTGGATGCTGGTGCGAACCAGTGCGCCGAACGTCAAATTTTGGAATGCGCTCGGTTGGGGCTGGAGCCAGAACTTCCGGTGGTATCACTGCTGGGGAATCATCCTGAGCTTTCTCGCGCTTGGCGTGGCTGTTTCACAATTGATTCCGCACAAGGAAACCGACTTTGACCGCATTCTCAAGATTGGGCCCAGTATCCGAATTGCCGTTTCGATTGTGGCGCTGGCCACAGCGCCGCTGGTTGAAGAAGTTGTCTATCGTGGGATGCTTTACAGCGGGTTTCGCAAGATGGTCGAGCCCTGGGCGGCGATTACTCTGGTCTCATTTCTCTTCTTACTGGTTCACATTCCACAGTACTGGGGCGGATGGGACGGCTTGACGGTACTGGCGTTGCTCAGCATTACCTTGACGATTGTGCGTGCCAAAACCCGCTCATTGTTGCCCTGCATTTACATTCACACCATTTTCAATGGGATTGGGGTGGCGTCAATCTTGATGGGCGGGCGGTGACCAGACCAGGGCGGAAGAAAGCGGGCTAAGGGCTGAAGACATCGGGCTGAAGAAGGCGGGTTGAAGAATTGGTTTTATCCGAGGTCATCAGCCCCAAGCCCTAAGCCCTGGTTTTTTCAGCCCCAAGCCCTGAGCCCTAAACCAGGGCTGAAAACTTGTCAGTGCCACCTGTGTCAGCAGGTGGTTTTCATTTTTAAATCCCACCCGCTGACGCAGGTGGTACTGACTTCAATAAGGAATTTGGTGTCATGTCATTTCAAGGAAAAACAGCAATCGTAACTGGTGGTTCACGTGGTATTGGTCGTGGAATCGTCATCGAACTGGCCCGCCAGGGATGTCAGGTGGCGTTTACCTATGCCTCAAATGCCGAAGCTGCCCAGCAGGTCGTCAATGAATGCGAAGCCTTTGGTGTGCAAGTCAAAGCCTATCAGGTTGATGCCGCCAATTTTGAAGCGGCTCAGAGCTTTGTCAAAGACGTCAAAGCCCAGTTTGGCGGCGTTCATTTTCTGATCAACAACGCGGGCATTACCCGAGATAAATTGATTTTGATGATGAAGGAAGATGACTGGGACGCCGTGATTGATACCAACCTCAAAAGCGTCTTTAATCTCAGTAAAGCTGTTGCGGCGCTTCTGGTTCGGCAGAAACAGGGTGGCAGTATCCTAAACATCAGTTCAATCAGCGGCGTTATCGGGATGCCTGGTCAAACCAACTATTCAGCTTCCAAAGCCGGAATGATTGGGTTTACCAAAGCGCTGGCCAAAGAACTCGCCAGTCGTGAGATAACGGTCAATGCCCTGGCTTTGGGTATGATCGAAACCGACATGACTGGTGCCCTCGACACTGGGTATCGCGAAAAAGTCACTGAGCAAATTCCCCTCAAACGCTTCGGAACCGTCGCCGAAGTCGCCCGAGCTACGGCCTTTTTGCTTTCTGACGATGGGCGATACATTACGGGCCAGGTGATTCAAATTGATGGCGGATTGGCCATGTAGCGGGTTCAGGGTTCAGGGTTTTTAAGCAAAAATTGGTTGATCCTGTTTGTCTCCTGGCCCTTTCCTGCAACCCAGCTTTTAAATTCGGGTGTATATTGGCAGCGACACCAAACATTTAACCCCAATATTTAGTGAGGAATGAGGTTATTCAAATGCTTCGAAAAGGATTGATGGTGTGTTTTGTATTTCTGCTGACAGCTTGCCTGCAAGTGTCAGCCCAAACCAGTGCTCCAGCCAAAGCGGAAGGTCCTTCCGTGGATGAATTATTGGCCAAATCAATTGATGCCATGGGTGGTGCAGAAAAGTTTAAAGCATTGAAAACATTGAAAATGACCGGAAAAATGGTCGTTCAGAACGGCGCAATGGAAATGCCGATGGTCATCCAGGTCAAGCAACCAGGGGCCTTCCGGGCCGATACCACCGTAATGGGCAAAACCATTACCCAGGCGTTTGATGGTACTTCGGGATGGCAGATTTCGCCGATGACCGGCAAACTTGAAGCTGAAAAAATGTCAGAGGAAGACGTGCGCCGGACTCGCAGCGGTTTTGAAACCATGGTCAGTGGACCATTTGCCAACTACAAGGAAAAAGGAACGACGATTGAACTGGTTGGCAAGGAAGATGTCGAAGGCACCGCTGCCTACAACCTGAAGGTCACCACCAAAGATGGTGAATCCAGCAATGTCTTTCTCGATTCGGAAAGCTATTTGCCGATCAAAATCCTGGCCAAATCAAAACAAGGGGCCACGGCTTTTGAGGTGGAAATGTACCCAAGTGATTACAAACCTGTGAACGGGATTCTGTTTTCATATTCGATGGAAGGCAAAATCAAAGGCGGCCCTGCCGGCGCCGGTTTCCAGATGGTGATGGAAAAAATCGAAGTTGATGTGCCGATTGATGATGCGGTCTTCAAAATGCCAGCCGCCACCAAGTAGCGCATAGCGAGTAGTGAAATAGCGAATAGCGAAATAGTAAAAGACACTGAATATCAGAGATTGACAGCACCATTCTGGGAAACAACACGTCACTTCACTATTTCGCTACTTCACGACTTCGCTACTTCACGACTTCACTATTTCGCTACTTCACTATTTCGCTCAAGTCCAAACATTTCCCCCTGCAGTCAGTTGCCAAAACCGATTTTCAATAATAACTGTCGATCCAAACTTCATTTGGGAGGGCATCCGTGCGTAAGCCTAAGGTATGTATCTCTGCTGCACGCTTCATGTGTGTTCTTTTGGTGTGTTTAACCCAGGTCGTGCTGGTTTCAGGCCAGCAATCCACCCCCATCAAGCTTGATTCGGGGAGCTTTGGTGCCGTCGAAGCTCGCTCCATCGGACCCGCCACCATGAGTGGTCGAATTTCCTATATTGACGGCGTGAATTCGAATCCTTTGACCCTCTATGTTGGCACCGCGAGCGGTGGTGTCTGGAAAACCAGCAATGGTGGGACCACCTTCCAACCCATTTTTGACAAGCATGCGTTTTCAATCGGCGCCATTGCCGTTGACCAGTCCAAACCCGATACGGTCTGGGTTGGCACGGGTGAATCGTGGGTTCGCAATAGCGTTTCGGTTGGTACCGGACTCTATAAATCCACCGATGCTGGTGAAACCTGGCAAATGGTGGGCCTTGAAAAAACCGAACGGATTGGGAAAATTGTCATTGATCCCAAAAATTCAGACGTGGTGTACGTTGCTGCGCTCGGACATTTGTGGGATGGCAACGAAGACCGAGGACTCTATAAAACCACGGATGGCGGAAAGACCTGGAATAAGGTCCTTTCTGTCAATGCCGATACCGGATGCTCGGATGTCGCGATTGATCCGCAAGAGCCCAATATCGTCTATGCCGGGATGTGGCAATTTCGCCGCTATCCCTGGAGTTTTCACTCCGGCGGACCAGGGAGCGGATTGCACAAGAGCACCGATGGCGGCAAAACCTGGACGAAATTAACCAAAGGGTTGCCCGAAGGCGACCTGGGGCGGATTGCCCTGGCCGTCGCCAAAAATCGCCCCAACCTGGTCTATGCCTGTGTCGAAGCCAAAAAGACGGGGCTGTATCGCTCAGATAACCTGGGTGAAAGCTGGGAGTTGATGAATTCTTCATTTACCACCTCGGTTCGCCCGTTTTACTTCTCACATCTGGTGGCTGATCCAAAAGACTATAAAGTGGTCTACAAAGCCGGGCTCTTTATGGCGGTGAGCAAGGACAGCGGCAAATCATTTACCAATTTGGGGGGCAGCTCCCACGGTGATCAGCACACGATCTGGGTTGACCCAACCAATACTTCGCACCTGTATGTTGGAACGGACGGCGGCGTCTATGAATCACGTGATGGGGGGCGAAGCTATAATTTCCTGCGCAACTTGCCCGTGTCACAGTTTTACCACGTGACCTATGACCTGGAAGCGCCATACAACGTCTATGGCGGGTTACAGGACAACGGGACCTGGGTTGGCCCTTCGCGCAGCCCCGGCGGTATTCAAATCAAAGACTGGGACAGCATCGGGTTTGGGGATGGATTTTGGGTGTTTCCGGATCCGGCAGATGCCTCACTGGTCTATGTTGAATCACAAGGCGGCGGCCTGCAGCGGCTCTATCGGAAAACAGGCGAATTCAAAGATATTAAACCGCGCCCGGACGCTGGTGACCCCGAACTGCGCTTTAACTGGAATACCCCGATTGAAGTCGGCGCCAAAAATCAGAAACAGCTCTTCATCGGATCTCAGTTCCTGTTCCAGTCAACGGATCGTGGCGAGTCCTGGCAGAAAATTTCACCTGACCTGACCACCAACAACCCGGAAAAGCTCAAACAGGATCAATCCGGCGGGTTGACCATTGATAATTCAACGGCTGAAAACCACTGTACCATCTATAGCATTAGTTCTTCGCCGGTGGATGAAAATGTAATCTGGGTTGGCACCGATGACGGCAATGTTCAGGTCACTCGCGATGATGGGAAGACCTGGGCAAATGTGACCCAAAACATTCCCAACCTTCCCAAAAACACCTGGGTGAGTTGTGTTGAGGCCAGTCATCACGCGGCTGGTACGGCCTACGCCACCTTTGACGGGCACAACACTGGCGATATGAAGCCCTGGGTCTTTCAAACAACTGATTTTGGCCAGACCTGGAAACCGTTGATGACTGATGATATCAAGGGTTATGCCCACGTGGTTCGGGAAGACCTGGTCAATCCGAGTCTGTTGTTTGTGGGGACGGAATTCGGCCTGTTTATCAGTGTGACGGGCGGTACCCAGTGGGCGCCATTGACCGGGAAGTTCCCAGCCGTGGCGGTGCGCGATCTTGATATTCATCCACGTGAATCCGACCTGTTGATTGCCACCCACGGACGCGGAATCTACATCGTGGATGACATTACACCGCTCCGCAAATTGACCAATGATTTACTGAATTCGGAAGTCGTTGTTCTGGATGGTCGGCCTTCGGTGATGCGGTTTGGCGGCGGCGTTCAGGAATTTCCCGGTGATGATGAGTTTGCCGGACCCAACGCAACCGATTCGGCGATTATTACCTATTATCTGCGGGAACGACACGTGGTCGGAGATTTCAAGGTCGAAATTTTTGATCCACAAGGAAAACTGGTTTCGACGCTTCCGGGCTCAAAACGGCGGGGAATCAACCGGGTCGAATGGCCGATGCGGCTCAAGCCCCCGAAGGCAATCCCAAGTTCAGCGGCGTTAGGCGGGACACCACCGGGTGCGTTTGTGGGACCGATTGCACCCGAAGGCACCTACACGGTCAAAATCACCAAGGGGCAGAAAACGTTTGATGGGAAATTTCAGTTAATTCCTGATCCCCGGTCGCCGCATTCCGCCGAAGACCGTAAGCTCCAGAACGAAACGGCCAGAAAACTCTATACTTTACAGGAAGACTTAGGCTACCTGGTGACCACGATTGCTGATGCCCGCAAACAGGCTCAGGACCGGGCGACAAAAGCGCGTGAACCCAAAACCAAAGATGGTGAGGCGCTGGCCAAATCGCTGGACGCACTGGCGGAAAAGCTCCAGACGCAATACAAAAAACTGGTCGCCACCCGTGATGATCTTGGCTATATCGGTGGGGAAGAGCAACTGCGTGAGCGGTTGATTGGTCTCTATGGCAGCATCAATGGGTATAGCGGACGTCCAACCAAATCACAGCTTGATTATGCCGGAGTGCTGGATAAGGAATTTGCCAAAGCGAGCCAGGACTTTGAGGCGCTTGTGACGACGGAGGTAAATGCAATAAACTCAAAGCTCCAAGTCAAAAAACTCGATCCCCTCAAGGTTCAGTCCCGCGAAGAATACGATAAAGCTCAATCAGGAAGGTAATTTCCATGATCCCTGCACGAACCTCCTTGAAGGTATTCGTTTTGTGTCTGGCCGTTGGAGGCATTGCTCTGACAGCGTCGGTGCGCACACAGGCGCTGCCAGACTATCTTAAAATTTTTGCTTCAGACCCGCTGGCCAGACCGGAATGGAAGATCACCTGTGCCACCTGCCATGAAAGCGCCAAAGGCGGCGGTGTCCGCAACGCGTTTGGCAAAGCGTTTCAGGCAGGTGGGTACAAAATCACACCGGAACTGCGCCAGCAATTTCCGGATCGTTTTTTGCAAGCTCCTGAACCACCGAAAGTGGCCTTTTCCGATGGTCAATCCCAGGTGGTGATTGAAATGAATGGCCGGAAGTGGCGAATTGACCCAACGACCAAAACCGTGACCGATGAAGGTCCGGTTGAAACAACCCCACCTCCAGCCGTGGCTGAGGTCAAAACGCCAGTTACACCTGACGGCATTCACCGTCCAGGAGATGACAAAATCATCAGTCTGCCCACGGGACGGGCGGTTCCCAAAAACGGACTGATCGTCAATTTCAGCCACCGGTTTTCGCTCAATGAAGACCGTACCTTTGGTGGTTTTTTTGGTCTCGATGGCTTTTCAAATTCATCCTTTGGTTTTTTGTATGGCATCACCAATCGAATCCACGTTGGGTTTAACCGGTCGCCATCGTTTATTGGCCGACCGATTGAATTTTTCGGTGGATTCCAGATCAGTGATGAAATGAAAGGCGACCCGATTACCTCGCAGGTTCGGGTCGGCGTCGAAGCCAGCAACAACTTTACCCGCAACTATGTGACGAGCATTTCCGGGACGGTGGCGCGCAGCCTCACCCGCCACGCCCAAATTGCGGTTACTCCCACGATTTCATTCAACAATCGGCCCTTGCTGGCCATTACCCCGGTGCCAGAACTCCCAGGCAAGACCACATTTGCCCTGGGTGCCGGATTGACGGTGAAATTCAGGCCCACGTTGAATTTCATCATTGAAGGCAACCAGCGATTGGAAGGAAAGCTCGGCACGCCGCGCCCATCCTTTGGGTTTGGAATCCAGAAGGTAACCGGTGATGGCCGCCATGCGTTTGCCTTAACCTTTAGCAACAGCCCCGGCTTTACCACGGCGCAGCGCTCCGGCACTCGGGCAACGCTCTTTGGTGAAGGCACGATGCTTGACGATACCTTCAGCGGTCTGTCCATTGGGTTTAACATCACCCGACGGATGTTTTAGCTCAGGGCAGAAAAAATTTCTTTGGAGTGCTGCAACTTGTTGCAGCTTTGTTACTTAGCGACTTGTCGCTATAAAAAATTCTTTGGAGTGCGGTGACAGGTCATCGCACCCCAAAGAATTTTTTTTTCTGTCAACGAGACTATTTGTTTTTCAACGTGCTTGATCCGTTTTTTCGGCGTCTGGCTCTATTTCGCAATGACCTTGCGGGCTAAACTCAAAGCCGTATCCAGGGCTTCCGCCGATTTGGCTTCGACGTGCGGTTTTACGCCCACACCCTCAATTCTTCCGTTCGTACGTGAGTAATAGTCAGCCACGGGCACAAACGTTTGAAACCCACCGCTCACATCAAAGGGGCTTTGTGAGAGCATCTTCCCGCCTGTCTGTTCTCCAACCAGTGTAACCACTCCTGAAGTACTCAACACATCCGCCGCCAGTTCAGTTGCGCTTGCCGACTTTGAATCAATCAGGAGGTACACTGGACCATTAAAGTTTGGTTGCTGAGGTTCAAATCGAATTCGAATCACGCTTTCCGTTTGAATATTTTCCCACCAGGATTTGAGCGAAAAACCCTTCCACGGAGTGACCGCCTGAAGCTCTGATTGTGTCGGCATTCGATGATGGTCGAGGTTCCAGTTGTGTGTCAGGAAATAGCCTGCGTCAATAGGTTTGTCAATAATATGTTCAATCAACGGTTTGATGGCAAAGGCGCCGCCGCCATTTCCACGCACATCCACGATGAGTGCTTTGCTTGATGTTTCGGAAATTTTCTTGAACGCGGCGATAATCTGCTCTTCGGTATCAATGCCGATCATGGTCTCAACTCGAAGAATGGCGATGTCCTCAACAAACTTGACCGAAGCAGGCGTGCCGCCAACCCGATGCTGATCCAGACTGGCAATCAATTCTTTGGCTGGGCCACGGGCTCGACTCAACGTTAAGTGTGAAAAAGGTTTGTTGTCATAAGCAAAATAAAAGCCAAGAAAGAGGTCAAGGTCATCTCGTGCGATAGTGGCAACCGCGTTCAGATCAGCCATGAGCTGTACCCAGGCGGGATCTTTGAGGGCTTTAGGGTCATAAACCTTTTGCCCAACGACTTTACCGAAGGATTCAATAATTGCCCGATAATCACGCAGCGGCTTCTCAGATGAATCAGTCGGAACGGCTGAGAACTTGCCGCTCAAGACACCGCCTTCGATTTTTCCGACGAGCCCTGTATTCGTGACCTGTAAAGAAACAGCTCCAGCAGTTGAGGGCGACATCATCTCACCCTGATACGCTTCACCTGATTGTGTAACACGAAACGCGAGCAAGTGATCCCCAATCGTGATTTTAGGGTTTTTTGCCCGGGGAAATTTCTTGATCAGAGCTGATGAGCCCGACAGGCTGTGGGCATACAGTGCGCTGTCGCGTTTTTCAAATGAAAGAACCGATTCAACTGGTCCAAATCGGGAAGTCTGGAATGTAATTCTCCAGTTTGTTTCAGTGAGTGATTGGGCCGACACCTGAGTTGACAACCCAGACAGAAAAATGGCCAAACCGGCAATACCCAGGATTGTGCGAATACGTTGAAGTTTCATGAGATGGAACCAAAGAGAGTTTTTGTCCCGAAATTCGGAAAGTCAGAAGATGTGAATGATACCAGTTTGTCGTCAGTAGTTCGTAGCCAGTAGTTCACTAACTTCAATTGACTGAATTACTTGACTGTTTTCTAGGACGATCACTTCATTCCAAAATGGTATAAGATGGTTTTTTTCGAAGGTGGAATGGCCTGTGCGATCAAAACCAGAAATTTGTTCCTTGCGAGTTCAACAAAACAAAACATGAGGAGCACTTACTTCAGGACGATGACTTCCGTCGTCGGACTGGCATTGATCTGGATAAATTTCTTCTGGTTATTGACATAGAGTGATTGAAAAAGGTTTGTGGGGAGCAACCCATTGGCCGCAAATCCCTGGGCAATCGAGTCACCCCGCACAAACGTCACTGGGAGATTTTCAAAGAACTCTTCACCCACCCTCACCCGCGCCAGCCTGCCGGTTTGCGTCGGCCTGACACCGGTGGTGGCTGCCGCCATCATGATAAACCCTCCGTTGCGCTCCACTGGCACCGTGCGCGCCTGCAAGGTTGGTTCAAACAGCATCAGTCCCGGCGTTCCTGAATCCAAAATCAACCGCAACTCACCCGCTGGATGATTTGAAGTCTGGGCGGAAATCAGGATTTTGCCGGATTCGAGCACAAAGGGCAGCCGGGTTCCGGTGGCCTGATGCTCAAATTCCTGCTGCTCTTCAAACACGATGTGCTGATTTCTGTAGTCAATCAGATAGTTGAACCGACTCAGGAAGTTTTGCCCAAGCAGCCCGCGAATCTGCGGACGAACCCGGCGCAATTCCGTCAAATCAACCGTGAGTGCCTCCAGGTGCTCCAGCGAAGCCGTGCCCACCTGTACCGATTTTAAAACTGAGCGTGGTACACTTTGCTTCCCGGAAATCGTCATCAGCGAAACCTGAGTGCCGGATTTCAACTGCAATTCCTCAACCAGCAACGGGTCAACCAGTGTCAAATGAGTGCCCGTGTCAATGAGGAATTCAAACGGTCCCTGACCATTCACCAAAACCAGTGCCACGATCAGGTGCTTTTGAACCAGTTTAAAGCGAACGGATGGGCCGGCCTGTGCGTTTGGGGCAGTGCATATCCCAATCATCAAGAGCCAGAGCACATACAAAACAGCAGTCTTGAGCAGGCGAGCGTGGGTCATAGAGTCCTCCGAAATTGCGAAGTTGAGGTGACTCTAAACCCAGGCCAGACGGCGTGTCTTGATGCCGTTATGACGTTTCAACGTGTTTCGGTGATGAAGTTATGATGAAAGCAAAACTCCTTATGTATCAATTTGATGACGTTCAGGTACAGGTCGAGAAATTCCGGGTTTATAAAGCTGGACAGGTGGTTTCGCTCGAACCTAAAGCGTTTGAAGTCTTGCTGTTTTTGTTGGAAAACCAGGGACGGTTGATCGAAAAAAACGAATTGCTGGATGCGGTGTGGAAAGATTCGTTCGTGACCCAAAATGCCATGACCCGAGTGATCGCCCAGCTCCGAAAAGCCCTGGGCGATGACCCGAAAGAGGCAAAATACATTGAGACCGTTCCAACTCGCGGCTACCGGTTCGTTGCTTCAGTTGAAATTCTGGAAGCTGAATCCTCAGCTCCTGTTCTGGAACCCCCAACCCCCAACCCCCAACCCCCAACCCCAGTTTCTGCCCCAACTCCCAACCCCCAACCCCTAACCCCTGTTCTGTCGCCCCCAACCCCAGTTTCTATCCCCGAACCCCGACCCCTGACCCCTGACCCCTTTCCTTCACGCCTTCACGTCCCATTGTATTTTCTCTTTGCTGGGATTGGGGTGTTGCTGCTGGTTGCCGTGATTGGATGGGTCACCCAGAAACCTGCCCATAGCGAGTGGTCAGAAAGACCACAGGATCGGCGTGATTTGGCCCAACTGACGACATCGACTGGGCTTGATATTTATCCGGCGGTTTCTCCAGATGGAAATTCAATTGCCTATAGTTCGGACCGAAGCGGGAAGTTTGAAATCTATGTTCGGCCATTAACGCCAGGTGGTCGCGAAATCCAGGTGACCAACGATGGTGAACAAAATTTGCAGCCGACATGGTCGCCTGATGGAAAGATGATTGCCTACTTCTCACAAAATCGTCACGGGATTTATGTGGTCCCAGCGTTGGGCGGTGTTGCCAAACAACTGACGGAGTTTGGGTCACAACCAGCCTGGTCACCTGACGGAAAAACCATTGCCTTTCAAGAAGATGAACTCTCAGATCTCGGCCCCGTTGCACTCAGTTCCTTGCCGCCTTCAACGCTCTGGACGATTCCCGTGCACGGTGGTACGCCACGCCAGATCACACAGGTTGGTCAGCCCTCAGGTGGACACGGCTCCCCTTGCTGGTCCCCAGACGGAAAATGGATTGCGTTTATTTCCTATGAGTTTGTCTATAACCTGGGTGATGCCGGGATTTGGGTTGTTTCACCTGAAACGGGTATGCTGAACCGGCTTTCCTGGAATCCACACCTGACGTTTAATCCCATTTTCTCACCTGACGGCAAAGCGCTCTATTACGTCGGGATGTCCTCGACCAAAAATTTGTACCTGTGGAAAATTGAGTTCAACCCGGAGACCGGAAAACCAAATGGAAAGCCCTTTGAGGTAACCAATACGGGCTATTCATTGATCAAATACCTGTCAATTTCTCCGGATGGCAAGCGGATTTATTACACGTCTTTGAACATGACCAACAACCTCTGGTCAGTACCGATTTCTCCCTCCACCGGAGAAGCCACAGGTGAACCGGTGGCTTTAACCAACGATACCAGTTTCCGCAAAACCCTTCCGGCTTTTTCTCCCGACGGGAAAAAGATTGCCTATGATGTTCGGGTGGCTGGAGCCAAACCTGACGTCTGGATTATGGATGCGGATGGGAAAAACCAGACACAAGTGACCACTGACGAGCGCAATGATTCATTGCTCGGATGGCTTCCAGACAATGACCAGGTCGTTTTTATCTCTGATCGAGAACGGGAAATATTCTTCTGGGTCGCCTCAACCAGTCGGGGGTTGGAAAAGCCAATCGTACAATTTCGTCATCCAGGTGGACATGGACGACTTTCGCCGGATGGAAAATCCATTGCCTATGATGTGCCGGTTGACAATGCCATCAACATTTGGGTTACTTCAATTGGAAGTGGAGGGGAACGACAAATCACGACAGGTACTGGATTTATGGGTTTTCCAGCCTGGTCGTCGGATGGCAAATGGCTGGCCTTTGAAATCAAGGATCGGGGCTTTTGCAACATTGCAATTGTCCCAAGCGAAGGCGGTCCAGTCACCCAGTTGACCTTTGAACAGGGCCAAAACTGGCCGTACACCTGGTCTCCAGACAGTTCAAAAATTGCATTGGCCAAGTACAAAGACGGCTTCTGGAATGTGTGGTGGATTTCACCAACCACGCGCGAACAAAAACAAATTACAAACTTCACCAAACCAAATTGTTATATTCGCTATCCGGCCTGGTCTCCCAAAGGCGATCAAATTGTGTTTGAACACGCCGAAATCACCGGCAATATCTGGTCAATGACGGTGGGGGAATGAAGAATGAAGAATGAAGAAACAATCCTGGTGTTTTGTACCTGGTACCTGGTATCTGGTGCTTTGGAACCAATACCTTCCAAGAACCAAGAACCAAATTCTTCATTCTCAATTCTTCATTCTTCAGATTGCGTGCAGCGGGTAGCCAGTAATCATCACATCGTTCCCAACATGTTTGACCACGACATCCACCAATCGGAGTGATTCATCCAGACGGGCAAAGCCGTCTCCGGCCACGGCACTGGTGGCCAAACGTCCGCCAATCAGCAGCGGTGCAATAAAAAAAGTCACTTTATCAATCAACATTGAGGTCAGAAACGAGCCGGCGACTTCGGCGCCGCCTTCAACCAGCACACTGGTCACGTGGTGGTCAGCCAGACTTTGAAGGACCGCAGGCAAATCCAATCGTGGGCGCTGGGTTTCCGGGTCGAAAAATGACGGGACGTGAAAGACTCGTACGCCGTGGGCTTCAAGCTGTCGCTGTCGCTCCCGTTTTTCTCCTTCTTCGTCGGTAAAGACCCACACCGGCGCTTCAAACGCGGTTTGGACCAGGGAAGAGGTGAGCGGCAGTCGCAGTTCAGAATCCAGAATAAGGCGTTTGACCGGTTGATGGCGCGGTAGGTTTCCGCGATAGGTGAGCGCCGGGTTATCCGCAATGGCCGTCACAATGCCAACCATAACGGCATCATATCCATAGCGGAGTTTTTGAACTTCGATGCGGGCAGCTTCGCCCGTAATCCACTGTGCATCTCCGGTTCGGGTAGCGGTGCGGCCATCCAGGCTCATCGCTGTTTTCAAATGGATGAAAGGCCGACCTTGGGTGTGATAAGTCACAAATATTTCGTTGAGATGTCGGCTTTCGCGTTCGCCAATACCGACGAGGACTTCAATACCAGCGGCTTCGAGTTGTTCAAATCCTTTGCCAAATACCTGTGGGTTTGGGTCGCGCATCGCGGAAACGACTCGGGTAATTCCCGCCTGGATAATGGCCTGGGTACAGGGTGGCGTGCGGCCAAAGTGGGCACAGGGCTCAAGGTTGGTGTACATCGTGGCCCCGCGCGCCAGTTCACCGGCTTCTTCGAGGGCGTTGACTTCAGCGTGGCGGCGTTCTTCAAAGCGATGACATCCCCGCCCGATGATCTGACCATCTTTGACCACAATCGCGCCAACCATTGGGTTGGGGCTCACCAGGCCACGACCTTGTTCGGCCAGTTTGAGGGTTTCTCGAATAAATACCAGATCGTCCATATGTTTTAGGGTTCAGGGTTCAGGGTTCAGGGTTCAGGGTAAATGATTGGAAAGATTTGATTCTCTTAAACCCCAAGCCCGATGCCCTGAGCCCGAAATGGTGTGACTACTTTAGGAATGATCTCAACCTGATTTGCAGCCGTGAGTAGGAGATGAATTGGTTCTTCTAAATCAGATTCTGAGTCAGAACAAGTTGGGTCGGGAGATGGCAAACTCTCACCCTGGAAAATGCAGGCTTCTGCCATATCAACCAGAGCCCCTGCCAGCAGTCGCCGAGTTTCCTCCAGCGAAGGGCCGAATGTAATGACTCCTGGAAAATCAAGCACTTCGCCATGAACCCCGTTCTCAATGAATTTATACATCGCACGATAAGTAATCATTATTCCCTCTTCTCAATCCTCAAAACGTTTCGGCTGGAATCCCCAATGTTCGCACCTGGGCTGCAATGTTTTCCAGTTCTTCACGCGAGACGCGGTGTAAATTTTTGGCTGCCGTCGGGCGATCCAGGCTGTAGAGATGCACCGCCGTCGGCTTGATCCGTTTGAGATGTTCAAGCCACTGGCTCACTTCCTCGGGTCTGGAGTTGTCAATCACTTCGCCGTCAACTTCACCCCGAAAAAACATGCTCTGAATCATCACTGGCGCTTCAAAGTCGCAGATGTCATCCACGATTTTTCCAAGTGTCAGTTTGCCATAGGGCCGATCTACCTGACGAAAGGTAGCTTCGGTGCCAGCATCAAGTTTCATCTGGCGCACATCAGCTTTGAGCAATCCGCGCCGGGCTGGGGCAAATTTGAGTCGTGTGGCATTGGTTAAGACGGTCACTTTGGCGTTTGGGGCATAACGGTCGCGAAGTTCGCAGGTTTTGTCAATCAGGAGTTCAAATTTCGGGTGCAGCGTCGGCTCACCATTCCCCGCAAACGTGATGGCTGCCAGTTCGATTCCGTGGTTCTGGCACTCCTTGAGTTTGAGTTCAAGTTCCGTGACCAGTTGCTCGACGGTGGGCATTTTCCCGGCTGGCCGGTCAGAATCAGTCCAGCCGCATTCGCAATAGGG
Source organism: Acidobacteriota bacterium (assembly GCA_016208495.1). Lineage (NCBI taxonomy): Bacteria > Pseudomonadati > Acidobacteriota > Acidobacteriota bacterium. The sequence goes on from JACQXX010000015.1 coordinate 20,439, forward strand.
ACAATCAAAATTGCAGACCTTGGTTTCCACTGGCAACGGATTGATGCCCAGGCTCGTCCCCAGCCGACGTGATGGTACCGGACCATAGACATAGGTCAAATGAAGCATCTTTTCCGGATCAATGTCGTGCATAGGTTCCTTAGCTGATAAGTCAGTAGTCAGTAGACAAAACCCGGATCGTTGAATCCGTCGAATTCTTGAAAAGAATTGTTCCTAAATGATTCAAATAGAACAAAATCCACTTGACACGAATTCCAAAATCCCAACACTCGACTACTGACTACTGACTACTGACTACTGACTACTGCCTACTGACTACTGACTACTGATTACTGACTACTGACTACTGCCTACTGACTACTGACTACTGACACTGACTACTGACTACTGACTTTCTTCTTCTTCTGAATCCGATACCGGTCAAATCGGCAGACAGCCTTGTAATCGCAATACTGGCAGGTGAGTTCGTTTTGGGCCGGGCGAACCCGAAAATCGCCGTCGCGCAGGTGATGCCAGTATCGCCAGACATAATTGATGAGTTGTTTGCGGGTGGCCTGCCAGTCGTCATCGCTCAGGTTTGAGGTTGTACGACCCATGCCGGTGTAGGCTGAAAAATCAGCGCGGTAGAGCCCATTGTTGCGGCGATCCGAACCTGGACGCAACGAATAATACCCGCCGCCGATGACTTCTTGTTCTTCGCGGCAGAAAAGCCGTTCCAGGGCTTCAAGGTAGATCGCCATCTGCACATCGCGGCCAGCCCGCATGTCGTTGATTGACGCTCCGCGTGAGGTTTTGTAGTCATAGGCGACCAGTTTGCCGTCTTCTGAAACATCCACCCGGTCAATCTGCCCACGCAGACGCATGATTTCACCGTTTGGGCTCGTCAGCAAAAGCGGTTCCCGGAGCGATGCCGGGTCACGATGCCGGGGCGACATTCCAAAGGCCAGTTCACCAAATCGGGGCCGAACCGGGCGCTGGGCTGTTTCTTCAAACTCAACTTCGTAATCAATCACCTGCTCAAGTTGGAGAATAAGCACTGACCGTTCGATTTCCCAAAGCTTTGGGTTGAGCGGCGGCAGACGGGTTTCAAAGTTATTAAAGACATCTTCAGCGGCTTTTTTAAGTTGGGCAAGCAGTTTATCGCGACCAATTTCCGAGAGGGTTTTCCCACGCAGCCGGCTGAAAAACTCGCGCAAAATTTCGTGGAGCAGCAGCCCTCGATCCTGGTTTTGGAGGTCGAGCGCCGCTTCAACCCGAGGTCTCAGGTCCAGCACCCGATGCGCAAAGAAGCGAAATGGACACTGGCCATATTCATTGAACTCGGTGGCGCTGTATACCCGGTCTTCGCCAAACTGGTTGGCCACCGCACTGCGCACAATGTCGCTTTCCATCCTCCCGTCAAAGGTTCCAAATCGCGAGCCATATCGTTCAGCTTCGATTTCAAGCCGTCGTTGCGCCAGTTTCGACACATACCCGCGATCAAATATGTATTGCTCCAGCACCGTGACCACTTCGGATGAAGCGAGCGGTCCAAAAGAGATCGCAAAATCATCAGGTGATTCGCCCAGTTTTTGTCGCCGTCTGAGTGCTGTGCTGGCCCGCGCCAGTTCGCGAACCGTGGTGGATTCCAGAATCTGGCTGCCGTCATAGCCTTTCGGAACAGATCGGGCGAGGGAAATGGTGTCTGGCGGCGGTTCAAGCTCAAACAGTCCCGCCGGGTACACCCGCTCTAATTCGGTCAAAAAGTAGGACTTTACGGCTTCGGTGTCATCTTCCTGGTTTTTCGGGAATGATACATAGAGCCGTTCGGTCGCACGGTTGACGATTTGATAAAAATAGTGTTCTTCCTTGCGCATCACGGCGGGCGAAATGTCTTCGAGCGTGAGGCCGTACTCTTTCAACTGTTCGCGTTCTGCTGGAGGGTAAATCCAGTCGGCGCGGCCACGAATCGGAAACCCGCCTTCAACCAGCCCCAGCACAAACACGGCCCGAAAGGTGAGTCCGCGGACGTCAGTGGCTTCGAGAATCCGCACCGCCCCAAAGGTTTCAGGCTGAACCCGAAGCGGCAGATTTTCGAGTGACCGGCCCAGTTCATCGCGGAACGTCGTGATCCGCAAACGCGGAAGTCGTCTGGTGGCTTCGTTTGGGTCGGAAGAATGGGGTTTAAGCGGCGCCGAACCGCCACCGCAAATCATCCGGATTCCTTCAGCCGCGTGGGAAACGGCATCCTGTACCGCCGCCATGGCCCGGTTGATGGCTTCTGACCCGCGCAGGTCGAGCGTGGCCCGGAGCATTTTCTCCGGATCACCTTGCGCTTCTTTGAGCGCCTGTTCCAGATGGGCTTTAAATTGCAGGTCGGTGAGGACTTCGTTGAGTCGGATGACCAGGTCCTGGGCCAGCGATTCATACGGAATTTTGAGCAGAATACGTCCCAGAACGGCCAGAACTCGTGCAGTTGCAAAGATTTGCCAGGGGATGACCGCATCGGCGCGAACCTGATGGCGTGGCTGTGGATCAGTCGAAAGTAGGGTTTCTTCGAAATCTTCAAAGAATTCTTGAAACAGATTGAGTTCTTCAAACGGCAGGCCCGGCTGGTCAGTCCCAATCAGTTTTCCGGTCACCGGAATATCAAATTTTCCAAGCAGTTTTGCGGAACGTGACAACCAGTCATCCAGGTGGAGTTGTTGCCCGACAAAGGCCACGATGTTTTCAATATCGTCAACGGTCAGATCAGTCGGCGACGTGATCGAATACACGCTATCGGGCGTGATGCTCGTGATGCCCTGAAGATGGAAATAATCGCTTTTGAGCAGGCCGACAAGTTTGCCAACCGGGATGCGAGGTGGACGTTCCGCTACGTCATCCGGATGGCGCGATGCAGCCGCATCCAGCAATTTACGAACGGCCCGAACGGCTGGAATATCAGAGACTTTCAGTCGTTCATCCAGTGCATAGGCAATACCTTCTTCACTGAAAACGCGGCGCAGGTCCTGGCCATAGGCTTCCTTGTTGCGCACCACGACGGCAATTTCAAACGGCTGGAAGCTTTCCACTCTCACCAGTGATTTGATTTCCTTGGCGACGGCACGGACTTCGCGTTCCCGGTCCGGTGCTTCAAAAACGGTGATGGGCAGACCTTCTTCCAGGAGGTTTGTCATCGCTTCGGCGGGTGGGGCTTCCCATTTGGTGTTAAACAGCGCCTGCCGGATTGGGTCCAACCCCGGAAGCACTCCTTCAACTGAAATCGGCTGTGCCGTCGGGTCAATGTGGTGAAAATAGCGGCGCTCAAAGTGATCCGCCATTTTTTCAACGTGTTCGAGTGTGTCGTCAATTGGGCGGAACACGTCGCGGTTGTTCACATCATAATCAAAGTTGAAAAAGACTTCGGGGGTGTGGGCAATCAGCCGCTTGAGGATTTCACCCTGGGCAGGCGTAAAGTCGAAAAAGCCATCCACGACCATCAACCTGACTGGCTTGAGATACGGAACGTGGCACAGGTAGCCTTCATATTCGCCGTCAAGTACCTGTAACACACGCAGGTGATCTTCGTTGATGTCGGTCAATCCGTTGGTGTAAAGCGCCGATTGATAACATTCGTAAATCAATGCCACATCACGCTCATAGCCAAGCATGGCGTCAACTTCGGGTGGCAGGCCATTGATCAGGTCGTCTTCATCTTCTGGTTTGGGGAAACTTTCCATCGCCCGGCGAATGCGGTCTTCGACAATCAACCGAAACGCGCCGGACGCTTTCCCGGCCCGTTGGATTTCGCCAATCAGGTCGGCCACTGATTCAACACAGCCGTCCGACTTGGCCAGCGCGCCAAAGTGGGGAATCCGCCCGGAACTTGCAAGTTGGGCCATGACCTGTGACAGGAGCGGGCGCTGAAGTGGGCGCTGATCAATGTCAATCCGGTCACGGCGGGGAAGTGGTTCGTCCGTGCCTCCGGGAAGGGAAATGCGGGCGCTTTTTAAAATCTGCTGCATCAACCCGGTAAAGAGGTGGATCGGAAGCGAGCCGATATTGCCCCGGATTTCAAGGCCATCCACCATCTGGTCATAGACTTCGAGCATCAGTGGTCGCGACGCGGCGATGTAGAGGATTTCCGAGCCTCGACCCTGGCGGAGCCGTTCACGGCAGCGTTCAATGAGCAGCGCACGCTGTTTTCCAAGCAATGGACCAAGCCAGATTTCACGAAGCGGAGGAGTGGTTGAAGACATGTGGCACCTGGATTAACAGAAAGTGGAAAAAGTTCAGAGTCCCGCCTTTAGGCGGTAAAAGTTTGGAATGTATTGAAAAAGAAGTGTTTCAGTACGTAGGGCTGCCGAAGACGTATTCCAAAACTCACGTGATCAACTGGTTCTGAGCCCAGGAACTGGGCGGCATTTATTAAAGCCTCGGGTGGAGCGGAGCGGAATCCGTGGAATCTGGGGTTCGTTGCAATCACCCTGCCTGATGGGGTGTGCCGTCCGGGTTGATTTTTTCCCACGGACTCCACTCGCTGACGCTCGTTCCGCCCGAGGCTTTAACAAATGTCGCCCACTTCGTGGACTGAAAATCAGTTTGGATTCTGAGTTTGGGGTAAATTGTAAAGAACTCAGGGCTTTAACTAAATGCTGTTTCGTCGTGAATGGAAAAAACACGAGACTTTGAAAAATCCCATCCTTCAGCAACCGCCAGTCGAATACATTTTGCCACGTCTGAAGGCAAGACCGGCTGTGGTGACTGGCAGAAATAACTGCCTGGATGTGGTTGCGGAAAATGCACAATCAAAACCGAACCAGGAACTTCCGCTGGTGAGATGGCAACTGTCAGCGGGACATTGGGGTAAAATGCCTGCCCGTAGGTGGGTTTCTGTCTGATGCGCCAGCGAAAAGATTGACCATCAACCACGATTGTCCGTGCGCCTTTGCCTGGGATGGCCATGGAAAAACCTCTTGAATCTGGTGACACGAGTGAGCATTTTCAACTATAAAGCAGAGAAATTGGAACAGTCAGGAACGTCAGCAGTGTATCGCTTCTGGTCCGACTATGTCAGCGATGAAACTGTTTATGGTGTGTTTCAAGTTGATTCGAATGGTTGGAATTTCACGATTATCGAGTCACCAACTGATCTACCGCCGACCGCACTCGACGTACGCGCTGTGCGGGCACTGATTCACAAAATGAAAAAACACCATCTGGTTGCAAACAGTTTGCCTGAAACTGTTTATTTTGTGGCGTAACGGATTGGGGGATAAGTAACCGTGGGCTTCGCACCACGGCTATTACACAACGCCCATGCCGGGCTAAAATCCTTATCCTTGTGCTTATGTTCTTCAGCCCCGAGCTTGCGAGTCTTCAGCCCCAAGCCCGATGTTTTCAGCCCGACGTCTTCAGCCCTAAATCACAGCACTCGCGGCACTTTAAAGTGCCCGGCACCGGCCTGTGGTGCATTGCCAAGAGCTTCTTCCTGAGCAAGCGAAGGCAGGGTTATGTCTTCGCGCCAGGTGCTGGCCGGGTCACCGCTCAACGTGCTGTGCGACATCGGCTCGACATTCGACGTGTCCAGTTTATTGAGTTCATCAAAGTAGTTCACAATCGCGCCCATCTGGACTGTCAGTCGGTCTTTTTCTTCTTCAGTCAGTTCCAGGCTGGCCAGAACGGCGATTTTTGTCACATCATCTTTAGTAATTGACATTGTTGTTGCTTCCTTTGGCTTCCATCGAAATGAATTTTGAGTTAAGAATTTGCCAGCGTAATCAGAACGGCACGTTCATTCAAGTTTGATTGGTTGCTTTCACCACGCTGCACCTCCCACAACCCACATCACGTCTGTCGAAAAAAGGAATCCACGAAAAGCCTATGTCGAGCAAACTTGTCATCAGCGCCATCGGTCCGGATCGGGTCGGACTTGTTAAAAGCATTTCGGCCTTCATTGTCGAACGCAACGCCAATATTGAAGACAGCAAAATGGCGGTCTTTTGCGGCGAATTTGCTATCATCATGCTCGTTGGCGGCCAAGAAGCCGACCTGACGGCCATCGAACACAGTCAGTCGCAACTGGCCGAACAAACCGGCCTGAACATCTTTATGCGGCGTCCGTCTGAGGTGAAACCAGCGGAATCGGGTGTGCCCTACACGCTGGTGGCGTCGTCAATTGACCATCCTGGGATTGTGCACCGCCTGACGAGTGAGCTTTCCGCTTCCGGAATCAACATCGAGTCCATGGAAACCAAAACCTATAGCGCTCCCTGGAGCGGAACGCCGATGTTTCGATTTGAAGCCAAACTCTCCATTCCACAACAGGTGAATGTTCCGCGCCTGCGCTCCCATTTCCTGTCGCTTGGCGAAGAAGAAAATTTTGATATTGATTTGACGGTAGTTAGTAGTCAGTAGTCAGTAGTCAGTAGTCAGTAGTCAGTAGTGGATAAGTCAGTAGTCAGTAGATAAAACCCGAACCGTTGAATTCGTCGAATTCTTGAAAAGAATTGTTTCTAAATGATTCAAATAGAACCAAATACCCTTGACAGGCAACTCGAAATCCTAACACTCGACTACTGACTACTGACTTTTCGGCCAGAGCCCAACTTTCCGCAATAGCTGGGAAAAGCGTGGATCCTGACGAATTGGATCAAAACGTGGATCAATGTTGAGAAACACCATCTCGCGGTAGCGTTCCTCCAGACTTTTTTCGAGATATTTGAAGGCGGCTTCCTCATCTCCCAACCCAATTGAAATCACCGCCAGGTTGTAAGACGACACATATTCGGTTTTGGCCCGTTTCTGCAGGGTTGTCAGGAGTCGCATGGCTTCGTCGCGATTGCCTGAAGCTGCCTGACAGTGGCCGATCATGGTCACGACCGCCGGGTTGTTGTTTGAGAGCGCCATGGCTTTTTGGAATTCGGCCAGGGCTTCTGGGAAAAGCCCTTTTTGTTCATATGAAAGACCCAAAAAGGCGTGGGTGTTGACAAAGCGGTCAATTGCCAGCACCCGGCGACATTCCAGGATGGCCCAGTCATATTGGCGTGAGTAGTAGTACAAATGCGCCACCGTCGTGTTGACTGGCAGCGAGAGCGGGTCAAGTTGTTGGGCACGTTGGGCTGATTGGATCGCTTCATCAGTCCGTCCAAGCAATTCCAGGCAAATCGCCAGCCACTGGTGAGCTGTGGCATAGCCTGGGTTGAGATCAATTGCCCGCCGGAATTCACGCTCGGCACCGGCCCAATCCCAGTCATAGTACATTTTGATATCCGCCAGCGAAGCGTGCGCTTCGGCAATATTTGGATCGAGTTCCAGGGCTTTCAGGACAGCTTCCTTGGCTTCCGGATAGGCTTCCCGAGGTCGGCGCAGGCCATAATACCCCATCAATCCATAGGTATCAGCCAGCCCGGTGTAGGCCAGTGCATATTTGGGATCAATCCGAATCGCCTCTTTGAAGTGTTCGACGGCGGATTCGAGCGATTCCCTGGTGCGTTTGTTCCAGGCATAGCGTCCGCGCAGATATGCCTGATGGGCTTCTGAGTTTTCAGTAAAGTGCTTGATGACTTTCTGGCGCTGCTCGCCGGTTAGCCGAAATTGAAGGTTGGTAGAGATATCTTCCGCGATTTCATCCTGGGTGAACAGAATGTCGGAGGTGGTGCTGTTGTATTGCTCGCCCCAGAGCCGTGAACCATCTTTCACATCCACCAGTTCGGTTGAAATGATCAGCATTTTATTGCGTTGGGTGACACGTCCGGTCAAAACGGATCGGACTTTTAATTCCTGACCAACTTTCTGGGGATCAGGCTGGCGGCCCTTGTAACGAAAAACAGTGCTGCTTGCCATCACTCTCAGGCCCGGTACATGCGACAGGCTGTTGATGATGTTTTCGGTGATGCCGTCACTCAGGTAATCGGTTGAAGGATCAGACGTGGTGTTGACAAATGGCAGTACCGCAATCGAATCAATGGCTGAATTTTCAACGACATTGCGCGCTTTGGCCCGTTCCCGAAAATACTGTGCCACCGGAAAAACCAGCGCCGTCAGGAGCAAGGTCACAATGAGCCCAAATAAAGCGGTCCGCAGATGACGAATCGGGATGCCCCAGGTGTGTTTGGTGATTGGTGGCGTTGAGTCCCAGAGGCGCAACGTAATGGCGCTTTCCCCAGAGCACAGGCTGTAGATGCCTTGCAATTCACCCAATAAATCACGAGTGGTCGGGTAGCGTTTTTCCGGGATTTTGGCCAGGCACCGGGCAATCAACTGGCAGAATTCTTCCGGCATGCGCTGATCGGATCCCTGCACTGGTGGGGTTGGGTCGGTAATAATCGCCGCCAGGGTCTGAATGGTGTTGGCCCGATCAAAGGGGCGTTTCCCGGTGACCATTTCATACAAAATGACCCCAAACGAAAACTGATCGGAATGAAATCCGATTGGGTCGCTTGATGCCTGCTCGGGGCTCATATAGCTGACCGTTCCAAGAATGACTCCGGGCGTGGTCCGGATCGGCGGCGGCTGTGAATCATCAATAATCTGGGTATTAATTTGTGAGTTTTGGGACTGCGGAATGGCTGGAATCAACTTTGCCAGCCCAAAGTCCAGAATTTTGGCCCGTCCATCACGGCTGACCATGATGTTTTCGGGCTTGAGATCGCGGTGAACAATCCCGGCTTCGTGGGCAGCGGCCAGTCCCTCAGCGACTTGAATCACCAGATGGAGCATCTGGCTGAGCGTCAACGACCCGTCCTGCATCAGCCCACGCAGGGAGCGGCCTTCGACCAGTTCTGAGACAATGTAGCTCTGGTCATGTTCAAACCCGACATCATAAATGGCGACAATATTTGGATGATTCAGTGCACTGGCTGCACGGGCTTCATTTTCAAAACGGCGTTTCATTTCCGGATTGGTGGCGGCCTCGGGTGACAAAATCTTGAGGGCGACATCACGTCCAAGCCGGCTGTCACGCGCCCGATACACCGCCCCCATACCACCGGCGCCAAGTTTGCCGATGATTTCATAAGGACCGAACCGGGTTTGTGTTGGAAGGTGGGCTGCCATTGTGTTCAGGAGTCAGGGGTTAGGGTTTCGGGGGAAAATAAAGGGACAAAAGGACAAAAAGGACAAAAAGGACAAAAGTTCAAAAACCCGGAACCCCAAGTGCCAAATGGTTCTTGACTTCATTGGGGTCACTGGGATAATCCTAGCCTTTCTCGACAACCCAGAAAAGCGAATGTTTCACGCCCCATCCATCGCTTTGTCGCAATCCACACACTCTATCATTCAACTGAATTGTTCAGGAGGGTTTCATGGCCATCAAAGTAGGCATTAACGGATTCGGTCGTATCGGACGCAACGTGCTGCGTACGGTTCTCGGCGACTCAGAGATTGAAATCGTTGCCGTAAACGATTTGACCGACGCAAAAACGCTGGCGCACTTGCTCAAATACGACTCGATTTTGGGAAATTTGGAAGCCACGGTCACGGCTCCGGCTGAAGACTGTATCGAAGTCAACGGACATCCAATCAAAGTCTTCAAAGTGCGCAGTCCGGAAGAACTCGATTGGGAATCGGTCGGTGCGGAAGTTGTGGTCGAATCCACTGGTTTGTTCACCAAGGGTGAAAAGGCCGCTGGCCACCTGCGTGGACCAGTCAAAAAGGTCATTATCTCGGCACCCGCCAAGGGTGAAGACCTGACCATCGTGCTCGGCGTGAACGACCATATGTATGATCCGGAAAAACACCGGATTCTGTCCAACGCATCCTGCACTACAAACTGTCTGGCGCCGGTTGCCAAAGTCATTCACGAAAATTTTGGGATCGTCAAAGCCTTGATGACGACCATTCACGCCTACACCAACGACCAGCGCATTCTGGATCTGCCACACAGCGACCTGCGCCGCGCCCGCGCTGCCGCGCTGTCAATGATTCCGACCAAAACCGGTGCGGCCCAGGCCGTGGAACTGGTGATGCCAGAACTCAAAGGCAAATTCGACGGTCTGGCCGTGCGTGTCCCAACGCCGAACGTGTCAGTGGTTGACGTGACATTTGAAGTTGAGAAATCAACCGATAAGGAAGGCGTCATGAATGCTCTGAAGGCAGCGGCGGAAGGCCCATTGAAAGGGATTTTGGCCTACACCGAAGAACCGCTGGTTTCCATTGACTTCCGGATGAACCCAAACTCATCCATTGTGGACGGTCCGCTCACCCGTGTCATCGGCGGCAACATGATCAAAGTGATGTCGTGGTATGACAATGAATGGGGCTATAGCTGCCGTGTCCGTGACCTGATCAAGTTCATGGCCGCGAAAGGACTGTAGAAAAACTGACAAGGTGACAAGGTGACAAGGTGATAGGATGACAGGGTGACAGGGTGACAGTGTGACAGGGTGACAAGGTGACAAGGTGACCCAGTGATCTATGACAAGATGATCCTGCTTCTACCGGATTTTGTGTTGGGGACAAATTAGGAGTGCCAGGAAGTCAGTACCACCCGCGTCAGTGGGTGGCCAGCCGGCTTCCAATCCCACCTACTCACGCAGGTGGTACTGACAAGTTCTTTATTTTCAACACCGACTTGGCCCAACACAAAATCCGGTAGAAGCAGAGATGATCTATGACAAGGTGACTAAATATCATCTTGTCACCCTGTCACCCTGTCACCTTGTCACCTTGTCACCCTGTCACCTTGTCACCTTGTCATAGATCACTGGGTCACTTTGTCACCTTGTCATAGGTCACTGGGTCACCTTGTCACCTTGTCACCCTGTCATTTGTCACTATTTCACGCGTTCCAGCGCGGTTTTGAAATATTCATCCTGCCCGTTCGAAATCTGGTCGCCTTTCTCATACACCGCTCGCGCTTTTTCCGCTTTCCCATCCTTTTCATAAACATAGCCCAATTCCTTGAGCACATTGGTGTTGTCGGGCAGCAGTTCGCTGGCTCGAATCAGCACCGGTGCGGCTTTGGAAAACTGGTCGCTTCGCGACAAGGCAATGCCGAAGTTGAATTGAATCAAACCATTATCGGGAGACGCCGTGGCCGCTTTTTCAAGTTCTGGCGCCGCTTTGGCAAATTGTCGGGTGAGCAAATAAAACTGTCCCATCAGTGCCGCGCTATCAGCCGAGGCATCCAGCGATTTCAGGCTTTGCAGCGCGGTTTGGGTTTTGGTGAGTTGGGTTTTATCTTCGGGGTTTGCGGCCAGCCGCTGTAAATGAATACTGGTCAATAGTTTCCAGGAAGCCAGGTCTTTAGGATTAAGTGTTACGGCCTGTGATAGGCTAGCCATGGCTTCAGGCTCGTGTTTGAGCTGAAAGTGCGTGGCACCGAGCAGGTAATGGCTGGTGGCATCGTTGGGTTTTTGAGAAACGGCGTAGGTCAGTTCCGGAATGGCTTCGTCAAACTTACCGGCATAAAACAACGCCCGGCTGAGGGCAATCCGGGCGGCGGAATCCTCGCGTTTTTCCTGCTCCAGCGAAAGTTCATTCGCCCGCCGGAGCGAAACCACCGCTGGCTCGTACTGCTGTAACTGCAACTGACACAATCCGGCCAGACGATAGGCCGCGCCGTAGTTTGGATATCGTTCGGCGACAAACTGCAATTCGGTCAGCGCCGCCGCATACTGGTTTTGTTGATACAGGGAAATGCCTTTTTGCATTCGCGCCTGGGCTTCTTCGCTGTTTTGAATGTCCTGGGCCGGAACCGACAATGTCGGCAACATCACCGGAACGCTCAGTCCCGCGCTGCCAATCAAGGCCCAGAGAACCGCTGTGTGGATCGTTCGCATGTACAAAATGTCTCCTCAACTTATTAAAAGCGAAATAGTGAAGTAGCGAAATAGCGAAGTAGTTTAAGATAAAGAGTTTAGGGGTTGACAGAAACCAATCTAATCCGTGACGCTGGGCTACTTCGCTACTTCGCTACTTCGCTACTTCGCTACTTCGCTGGATTTCCTCCAAATACTCACCATATTCATATTTGAGTAAACTATTGAGCTGAAATGCTTTTTCAAGATTCTCAATTGCCTGTTTGATTGCTCTGGCGTGGGTTCCGGCTGAACGGGTCGCTTTTGCCTGTAACCAATAGAATACGCCTTTGCGAGCAATGGCTTCAGAATTGGTTGGGTTGATCCGGAGTGCTCGATCAAGCTCTGTCAGCCCGGTTTGGATTGCCGGCACTGGGTTTTGGTTGTGCTGCAGTTGCCATTCGGCTTTCCAGCGATAGACTTCAGATCTTGAGAAATACAGGTAATCATCTTCGGCATTGAGTTTTTGGGCGACCTGGTAGGCAGCGATGGCTTTTTCAAAGTGGGATTCCGGCGACTGGTTGTTTTTCAAGGCCCAGCGGGCGGCAAGGGTTTCAGCTTCTGCCTCAAGAATGTATGGCGAAGGATTGGTTGGGTTGATTCCGATTGATTTCGCGACGGCTTTGTGGGTTTCAGCCAGGGAATCGGCTGGATCCTGGTTGTGCTTGAGCTGATATTCACTCATCAGATTGTAAGCCCCACCCAAATTGGTGTTGTCCGCCCCGGAGTTGGGGTTGATCCGGAGTGCCTCCTGAATTGACTCAAGGCACAGTTTCAACGAACTGGTTGGGTCCAGGCCAATCTGCATTTCAAAATCAGCCAGCGTGCTATAGGCATTCGAAAGGTTGGTAAAAGCTGGGGTATACGTTGGATCAATTTGAATCAGTTTACGGTAGGTTTCAATTCCTTTCCGGATATTCTGGCGGGGATCTTTCCCGTGCTCCATGTCATAATAACTCAAGGAGTTGTAAAGAATTCCAAGCTCATTGTAGGCACCAGTGTCGTTTGGTGTAACCTGCAGTGCCTGGTTTAGACTGGTAATTGACTGATCAAATGAAGCCTGTGGGTCAAGGCCGTGATACATCTCGTATTCGCCCCGAATTGAATAGGCGATGCCTAGATTGCGATACACACTGATCCGGCGGGTGCCCAACTGAATGGCCTTCTGGGCAAATGCAACGGACTGGTCCAATGCCTGACGGGGGTCTTCACCCTGGAGAAATTGCTGTTCCCCCATGCGCCAGTAACAGACCGCCTTGCGGTTAAAAATCACACCCGCCTCGGGGTGAATGACCAGCGCTTTGTCACAGACATCGAGCAGTTTGCGAAATGTTTCATTGGTGAGTGTCCCGCGGGCACCTTCGACCCCGACCACGCCAAACCAGCGCTGAATATCTCCCTCATAAACCGTGATATCGCTTTGGCCAATCCGACTGGCTGCCTGATATGCCTGACCAGCGCGGGTAAATTCGTCCATGGCACCGGGATAGTCGCCCGTATCAGATTTCTCTTCCCCCTGGGCCACGGCCACATCGGCCTCCAGTTTTTTGGCTTCATAGAGCCAGGGCACCTGTTCAAAGGCCGACTGGGCCTTTTGTATCGCCAATGGATAATCTTTCGTGTAGAAGGCAATCAGCCCTTTGACATAATCGCCATGTCCGCGCTGGCGGGTGTCTTGCGTTTGGGAGTATTGCTTCAGGTGATTGAGGGCCGGGATGAGATACTGGTCTTCCAGTTCACGTTTCCGTCGTTCCCGCAGGGCCACGGTTGGGCTCCGTTCAGCTTCCTCCAGGTGCTTGCGATAGAGTTCGCCCATGACCAGACCCAGGGCGTAGGAAAATTCGCGCGACTCATAGCCGTTTTGCTGAGCCAGTTGGAAGTGTTCCCAGGCTTGATCATATTCGTTGAGTGCCAGATAGGCGCGTCCCAGGGCATAGTTTCCCGGGCCCTGGCTCACACTACCGGCTTCCTGCATTCGGTGCTGAAGTTGGGCGATTTGTTCGCGGACCAGCATCCGTTCGCGCCGTGTATCGTGAATGGGCATGAGATGGGCAAAGCGCAACAGGGCATCAATTTCTTTGGCTGATTCGCCAAATTCCTGCGATAACTGGGCCTGGACCGAGGCTTTCCAGCGTTCGCGCACCACCACCACCGCCATAAACACAAAAACCAGAAAGGCGAGGAGGGCAAACCCGACGGCCAGTTTGTTTTTGCGTGCTTTTTTGACGAACCGATACCAGCGTGATGCCTGTTGCGCCTGAATTGGGTCTCCGTCCAGATACGCCTGCAGGTCCTGGGCCAGGGCATGGGCTGAGTCATAGCGGCGATGAGGCGCTTTTTCAAGGCATTTCAGGGTGATGGTTTCAAGATCCACCGGAATTCCAGGCAGATGTTTGCGCAACGGGATGGGTTCGCGAGAGATGACCTGGAGCATCACGCCCATGGCCGTGGTGCCGTCAAATGGCGGTTGCCCTGAAAGCAGGTCATAAAGCGTGGCACCGAGACTGTAGACATCAGAGCGGCGGTCCACCTGTTTGATTTCACCTCGGGCCTGTTCTGGCGACATGTAAGAAGGTGTCCCCATAATAAACCCGGTTTGGGTCAGGCCGTCATTGGCGCCCATATCGCGGGCCAGCCCGAAATCCATCACAAAAGGGCGATAGCGGCCATCTTCAAGCTGTTCGACCATGATGTTGGCCGGTTTGATATCCCGATGAATGATTCCCTGACGATGAGCGGCTTGCAGCGCCTGAGCCACATCCCGAATCACCGTCACTTTCTGTTCAATGGTCATTTCCGCCTGGGCATCGCGCAGGGAAGGTCCATTGATAAATTGCATGGCGATAAAGGGATTTCCATCCACCTGGCCGACTTCATAGACTTTGCAGATATGTTCGTGGTCAATTTGAGCCTGGGCGCGGGCTTCCTGGGTAAAGCGCTGTACTTGCCGGGGGTCGCTGCCGCGGATGAATTTGAGTGCCACCACGCGGTTCAATCGTCGGTCACGGGCTTTGTAGACCACACCCATTCCGCCGTGGCCGAGCAGTTGCAGAAATTCATAATGCTCCAGTTTTTCGACCGGGAACCCGTCGGTGTTGATTGGCAACAACCGATGTGAGCCAGACAGGGGGATAGTTTCGGCATGGGCCAGATGGTTGTCTGCGGAGTTGCCCAGGGTGGGATTATTGGTTTCGGCTTCAATGGCCAGTGATTCAACCGTTGCCTGATTGAGGCGTCCTTCACGAACCAGATAATCAATGCGCTCACTCCAAACCGGAAGTCCCTCAAAAGTGATGGCGTGGCCGATGGAATCTTCCAGTGCGCGCAGATCTCCCTGACTAATCAACCCTTTGGCAACTGCATGTTGTAGAATCCATTCTTCTTGCTCTTTGTGCAGCATGGCGACCTGCCTGTGTGAGTCGTGGTCAGAGTGTCCCCAGTTCTGGACAAAAGATCATCATTTCTTTAATCTTGCAGGAGTTCCGCAAGAAGTTCCATGATTTTTTCATTGACGACAAATATCTTTAAATAAATAACTTAAATCAATATTGATCCTGAGGGCAATGTCTCTTATAAAGTCGCATTTCAACCAATGATCAACGGTGGAAGGAAGTCTCCATGACGCAGAATCACTATTTCCCAGATGTCCAACCGTCAGCTCCAGAACAACGCTTGAGCCGGGATATCCCGTTGACCGAGGCTGACATCAAGAGTTTTGAGCGATTTTACCAGGATTTTCTGGGGAAGCGGCCAGAAGATCGAATGGCTTTTCTCAAGGCTCTTTCGATCTACCGGCGAGGTGACTTGCGTGAATATGTCCATGATGCCGTAGTCTTTCATAACCGATTTAAACAATTGATGCCAAGCATTAAACAGCGGGATTTATTGTTGAGCTTCCCGACCGTGACCCGCAATGTTCACAATTTGATCTTTGATTTCTCGGAAAGTTACGGAGGGATCACTGGCCAAACCAATGTTTCGATGGCCAAAACCCAGGTAACTGAGCATTTGGATGCCACTGAGATGTTCCGATTGGATCTGGATAAGGCGCTGGAGACCATGCCCTCGGTGTTGCCCGATGATCAGGCCCTGATGGCTGGTTTTATCGGGAAACTCAAACAGGGACTTCCCGCCACCGAAACCTTCCGCTTTTTGATTGTGATTTTAGCTGATCATGCCTTCCTTGGGGTCATTCCAGGGTATGAACGGGGAAGTACCCTTGTCGTCGGAAAAATTCGTGAGTTTCTTGAACGCACCTTTGGCGCCCGGATGGAAGACCATATTGTTGAGTTCTTTGTGGTGGGCGGCGGCTACTTACGAGGCGATGGCGATGCGGTGGTGCTTGGCGGCCACAATTCAATTTTTGACCCACAATTTGCCGAGCCCACCAACCCTGTGGTTCAGGACTTTCATCACCGGTTTCTGGATATGAAGTTCCATCTGGCCCAGCAAATCCTGACCACTGAGTTTCCGGGGCTGAAAGTCCGATTCCAGCTTTAAGTCCTTGGAGTGCGGTGGCTTGACACCGCTTTCAAATTCCCAAAGCGGTGTCAAGCCACCGCACTCCACAAATTCCACACTCATTTCTTGTGACGCCTCGATCAATTCAACGCTATCTGCCAGGGTTTTATATTGTGTTTGGCCTGGGGTACATCGGCTACTGGATGATGGTGTACCCAAAATCTCCATTATTGTTTCTGGTGCTTGCTTTGCTTCTGACCTTGATGGGGGTGTGGCGGTTGCTCCGAACCCGACGTCCGGTGGGTGTCAAACCTGAATCAATCCACGTGGTGGTTGGTGACGAGGATGAATGAGCAACAGCAAGTAGCGAATTAGTCAGTACCACCTGCGTGAGCGGGTGGGCAGGAAGCACGTAAATCTCTATGTCAATCAATTCTTTACCACTCAACCTGGCTGAATGTCTCGATACCCTGGTCACCAATGTTGGTGACGGCAGTCTGGTGGATGCCAGCGGAGAGCAAAAAATTTGGCTTACCCGGGCGTTCTGGCAGGCGCTCCAGGCGAGTACTATCCAGTCTCTGGCCGGAGATCACGGAAAATCGGTGCTCTATACCATTGGGCGCTACTGGGGGGAGCGCTCCTTCCCGGCACTGCAGCAGCAATTCATGGGTGAGTCAACCGGCGCGGGGAAAGGCGATCCTAAGGGAAAAAGGGCGTTGATCAAAGCCTGTGATGCGCTGTGGAGTGAGGGGGGCTGGGGACATTGTGATCTGGTGTACGTGTATGGACTGACACTGGTGACCTTTTATCATTCACCGGTGGCATTAAGTTTGGAACCAACACCGGAGCCGGTTGACTGGGTGATTGCCGGAATGCTGGCCGGGGTGTTTTCGGTTTTTGAAGGGATTCGACTGGAGGCAATTGAACTGTATTGCCGGGCCAGCGGCGCCGAATATTGCCAGTTTGTCATTGGTTCAGAAGAGACCACGGCCAGGGTGCGCAAACTGCTGGTTCCGGGTATTTCCCCATCAAACCTGCTCCAACGTCTTCGCGAAGATCATCAGCCGTTGTCTGGCCATAATCAGGAGGAGACCAACCTGTGATTGCTGATTTGCCAACCCTTAATTTTGAACCCCGAGCCTGGCGTGAATGGATAACCCTGGACCCAGAAACCGATGGGATGACTTCAATCAACGGCGACCCGCTCGCAATAGCCGGTTCAGACTTCATGCTGGCCTTGCTCCAGGCATCTGAAACCCTGGGGGACCAGGTGCCGGGCGGTTGGCTCTATGAAGTCGGGGTTGATTGGGGACAGCGGCACTGCCTTGAGCTTGAACGAGTGGTACAGGTTGATCGAGGTCATCCCGTCCAGGTTTCAGCCATGGCGCTGCCGATTTTTATCTCAAGGCTGAACCAATCGCTGGCGGAACTTGGGTTGGGGAAAGTCGAAGTAATTGAAGAGCAAGGACATGCCTTTGTAGTCGTCCAATCTTCTCCAGTGGCGGTGGCGGTCAAAGAGGCGCACCACCCCATCTGCCACCTGTATGCTGGATTTCTGGCCGGAGTGTTTGGACAGGCAGCCCAGATAGACCTCGCCTGTATTGAAATTGGTTGCCAGGCCGTCGGGGAAGGTCAATGCCGGTTTTTCATTGGAAGTCAAATTAAGATTGATCTGGTGGCATCCTGGTTGAAATCAGGGAAGACCATGGTGGAGATTCGCTATCATCTGGGCGAACAACTCGGTGCGACAGCTCAATAACCGGCTGCGAGCCTGGCAGGACAGGGGGCTGATTTGATCATTCATTTCGGGAGAATTCACAGAAATGTCCACCAAGATCTATCGGGAAACTCAAGAAGCTGCCCAGTTGCTGGAGACATTGCGCGGTCGTCGGACCCCAGCGATCCAACCGGCTACTCGTGAAGAACTGGAACTGGTGATTGAACAGTTACGGCGTCCTTCCCGGTCGCCGCGTACCACCATGGTGGTCTCACCTGTGTCACCTGGAACAGGCGAAACTGAAGAGCCAACCGGCCCGGCCACCACCACCGTAACCCTTGAACCCCAGTCTGATTGTCTCACTGAATCCGCGACTGATGCTTCCCCAGATACAGGATCCGTTGCCCCGCCATCATTGACCCCGCCGACAGCAACCGTCATACGCCAGATTGAATCGGTGGCTGATTTCTTTCGTCGGATGGTTCTGAGTTCAAAAGCATCGGGCTGAAAAATCCTCGGGCTCAGGGCTGAAGAAATTGGGCTGAAGAATTGGTTTGGTTTCATCCCTCATCCTTCACCCTCATCCCTTCCTTTGCTCCGAGCTTGCGAGACTTCAGCCCCAAGCCCTGAGCCCTGGTTTTTTCAGTCCAATATCTTCAGGAACGACCTATGCCAAAAACAATTGCCGTGGTGAGTATAAAAGGTGGCGTTGGAAAAACCACGACCTGCATCAACTTAGCTGCATACACCGCGGCGATGGGGGTAAAGGTTTTGCTCCTTGATCTGGATCCACAAAATGGCTGTCTGTATGGAATGGGATTGGAAGTTCGTCCAGGGCACAGTTTGAAGGACGCTATCCTGAATCAGGTTTCTCCGGAAAAAACACTGACGTCCACCAATCGCCCGGAACTCAATGTTCTGTTGAATGGATTTTTTGAGACGGGCGAGGAACTTGAAGCCTTTCAGGCGGCCTTTGAGAAGGATGCCCACTTGCTGGATACCTTATTGACGACCTTGACCAGAGAGGGAGACTTTACTCCGGATTTGATTCTAATTGACTGTCCCGCCGGAGTGAGCGCCCTCACCATCAATGCCCTGGTAACATCGGATTCGGTCATTCTCCCCATGCAATGCGAGCCATTGAGTTTGCGGACATTGCCGCAGATGCTTCGTTCGGTGGCTTCAGTCAAATCCAGGTACAATCCGCGACTGGTGGTCGAGGGAGTCCTGACCACGATGTTTGATCCACGTCAGGAAGCGAAATTCGGAGTTGCCCAGCAGGTGTGGACTGATTTTCCCGAAGACATGGTTTTTGAAACCGTCATTCCCCGTCACGATCAACTGGTCGAGTCGTTTGCGATTGGGGCGCCGGCCATTGATATTTCAGCCCGTTCGGTTGGATCACAGGCATATATCCAGCTTGGGCGGGAATTGATCATGCGCTTGCCGGAAGAACAGGGCTGAAGAAAGTGGGATGAAGAACTGGTTTTATTTCATCCCTCATCCTTCATCCCTCATCCCTTCAATTGCTCCGAGCTTGCGAGTCTTTAGCCCGACTTCTTCAGCCCGAAGTCTTCCGCCCCAACTATGTCAGAAACTCTTGCCAAGTTTGCCACTCAGGCCGCAAGATACCAGCTACGTCCAGTTTTCCCCGCACAATTGTTTTATCGCAGTTTTTTGATCCGCAGGGAGCCCGGCATTCGCGAGGAATTTGTGCCAGTCCAGAATCAACGAGTGCTGAAACGTTCACATCAGATCATGCGATAGGGCCAGGGAAATGCAGCAACACGATAGAAGTAATTGTTATGACAGAAAGTACGAAACGACAAAAGCAATCCAGGATGGACGCGCCGACAGGACAGGGTGACCCAGAACCCAGTTCTGAGAGTGGGACCGTTCCAGCGAAAAAAACTGAGGGGGCGGAAGCTTCATCTGAAGATGTTCCGGCTCCGACAACCAGCGAACTCTGGGGTGACACGACAACTCCAATTCCTCAACTCCCACCCCGCCGCAGAGAAGCCGCCGGTGACCCACGCCTCGGGGTTGAAGAGGTGTACGAGCCGCTCGTTGATCTTTTTGACGAGGGCGAGTACATCCTCTTGATCGCGGAAATCCCCGGCGTGAGTTTGGAACAGGTTTCAATTAAACAATTTGAAGATATTTTATTGCTTTCCGCCAAAGCCAGTGATCGCAAATATCGCCAGGAGATTGTTCTTCCGACCCCGATCAATTTAGCCGAACGCGACATCAGCCTGCACCATGGAGTGTTGCAAGTGAAGCTTCCGAAAAAACGGTAATTCAGGATGACAAGATGACAGACTGACACGGTGGCAAGGTGATCTGAGTTCATTTCCTATCTTTCATCCCTCATCCCTTCCGAAACCCCTGAACCTGTTGATTTGACATCCTTTCTGGCTGATGAAGTACATCAGCCAGTTCCTAAAAACAGCCACACTATCAAAAAACTGAACCTTCTCTTCAAAAACAGATGGTTCAGGCCCAATTCCCAGACCCAATTCCTTTCCAAATGATGGTATATTGAGCGGCACTTACCATCTGGATCAGTCCATAATCTTGATTGTTACGGTGATTGAAAGCGCAGACTGGCGCGGTCCTGGTTGACCAGCTTGCGTCAGTGTGCGGTGCGCGTGGGATGTTTTTATGTCCACTGAACCAAACCTGGAAATCCTGACGCTTGAATTACGTGCCGCCGAAGCTCTTTCTCGGGATGTAGGTCGAGGAATAGCCCGTTTGGATCCAGCAGATATGGACCTTTTGGGCGCTGTAACCGGCGATATTCTTGAGATTTTCGGGAAACGGCGAACGGTTGCCAAAGTGATGCCGGCCTTTAAAGAACACCGTGGGCAACAGGTGCTGCAGATTGATGGCATTATCCGTGACAATGCCGGCATTTCGCTCAATGATAAAGTGATTGTCCAGGTTACTCATCCACAGTTGGCAACTTTTGTACAGTTGACACCGGTTTCAACGGCGCCCCGCCGACAGGCGTATAACAGCTACATTGGAAAATTGATTGATGGCCTGGCCGTGATTGAAGGAGATCGGATCCGGGCCACGATGTTTGGCGCCCGGTTTCAGGAATTTAAAGTGAATCGAACCGAGCCAAAAGGGGTGGTTTTGATCCATCCGGCAACCGGATTTTCACTGACGGATCCCAAGTTTCAGGTGGCTGGAACCGTCGAAAAACAAGCGAAAATCGCGTATGAAGACATTGGCGGATTACGTCGTGAAGTCGAGCGGTTGCGGGAACTCATTGAGTTTCCGCTCCGGCATCCAGTGATTTTTGAACGGCTGGGAATTGAACCACTTCGCGGATTGCTGCTCAGTGGTCCTCCTGGGGTTGGGAAAACACTGATTGCCCGGGTGATTGCCCAGGAAACCAATGCCCATTTTATTTCAATCAACGGCCCGGAACTGATTCACAAATTTTATGGCGAATCTGATGTCAGGCTCCGGCAGGTTTTTGAAGAAGCCACCCGGAATCAGCCGGCCATCATTTTTATTGATGAAATTGATGCCGTTGCCCCCAAGCGGGAACTCATTTACAGCGAAATTGAAAAACGAGTCATCGGCCAGCTCATGACGTTGATGGATGGGCTTCGGGATCGAGGGCAGATTATCGTGATTGGGGCCACCAATGTGCCCCATACGATTAACCCGGCTTTGCGCCGACCTGGACGGTTTGACCGCGAAATTCGACTTGGGATTCCCAATGTTTCGGGTCGCAAGGAAATTCTTGAAATACATTCGCGCGGAATGCCACTGAGTTCAGAGGTCAATCTCAACGAACTGGCCAGTATGACCCGTGGGTTTGTCGGCGCCGATTTGCACAGTTTATGTCGCGAAGCGGCCATGTCGGCACTCAGGCGTACCATTCTGGCCGTTCCAGATATGGACCCCGGACTCATTGAAGAACAACTGGCCCGAATTCGGGTCCTGATGGAAGATTTTCACCAGGCGATGAAACTGGTTGAGCCTTCAGGTTTGCGGGGCATTGTGGTTGAGGCGCCGGAAGTGAACTGGGCCCAGGTCGGAGGACTCGATCAGGTTCGCTCGGAACTCACGCGGGCGGTTTTGTTTCCACTCCTGCACGCTGAAGCCTTCAACCGACTTGGCGTGCGTCCAACGCGGGGTGTGTTGCTGACCGGACCTCCAGGGAGTGGGAAAACACTGGTGGCGCGAGCCTTAGCCCATGAAGGTGGTACCAATTTTATTTCGGTGCGGAGTTCTGAGTTGATTGTGCGGTATACAACCGAATCAGAGCGCGTGATTGAGGATATTTTCCGTCAGGCTCGTCAGGCTGTCCCATGCATTGTCTTCATTGATGAAATTGATCTCTTGATGCCTGGCCCTAATGGGTATCGTTCGTCCGATACGGCGATTCAGGAACGGATTCTGGCCCAGCTTTTGACCGAACTGGATGGGATTGAAGAACTGAGCGGAATTATTGTCATTGCCGCAACCAACCGACTTGACCGGATTGATATCGCACTTCGCCGGCCTGGACGATTTGACGTGGTGCAGCAAATTCCACTCCCTGATGTTGATGGACTCAAAGCAATTCTTGAAGTGTATCTCGAAGGACGTCCACTCAATGTTGATGTTGATATCAGTGCACTGGCTCATCAGGCCCAGGGAATGACTGGTGCTGATATCGAAGCCGCCTGCCGGTTGGCCGCCACCCAAACCATTGAACAGGCAACTTCCTTTGAAAATTTTCCCAATAGTGTTACCCCACTTTGTTTTACGCACCCAATTCTGAGTGAAGCTATTGAGTCGGTGCGCCGGATGCGGTACAACAAGCAAACTTTTTTTGATCCTTCATCCGGAACTGGCTCGCCATAACTTGAATGATTCCGACACTTCTCAATAATCGCTACCAAGTCGTTCAATCCCTCAGCGGTGGTGGGTACAGCCACACGTTTTTGGCGGAAGATACCCATTTGCCGTCAAATCGCCGATGTGTCATCAAGCAACTCAAGCCCCTCTCCACTGATCCGGATACCTACCGCATTATTCAGGAACGCTTTCAACGGGAAGCGGCTGTCCTGGAGGCATTGGGCAAACAAAACGACCAGATTCCTGAACTGTATGCCTCGTTTACTGAAAACGGGCAGTTTTATATGGTTGAGGAATGGGTTGAAGGCAAAACCTTGACCCAAATTGTCCGCGAACGGGGCGCCTTTAGCGAAAATGAAGTTCGCGACCTGCTGGTCCACTTGCTGCCGGTTTTAGATTTCATTCATACCCAGCGGATTATCCACCGCGATATCAAGCCCGATAACATCATCATCCGCAATCGCGACGGCAAACCAGTCTTGATTGATTTCGGAGTCGTCAAAGAAGTCATTGACGTGGACGCGCTTGGAAACCCAACCAGTACCATCATGATTGGAACAAAAGGGTTTATGCCGCTCGAACAGGCGGCGGGAAAGCCGGTGTACGCCAGCGATATCTATGGCCTGGGCATGACGTCAATTTGTTTGCTTACCGCCCGAACTCCACAACATTTGACCGATCCTGAAACCGGCGAAATGGTCTGGTATCGCTACGCACCACATTTGACGCCGACCTTTGCGCATATCCTCAAGCGATCAACCGAACAACTTCCCCGTGACCGGTTTTCCTCAGCGCGTGAAATGCTCGAAGCCCTGACGCATGGGACAGGTTCTTCTCCGATGCGCACCACGGCGTCGCATGCGGCATTTGATCCCAAAACCTTGCCCACTACGGTGACCAATTCCAACATGGCCAGCTTTCCGTTCGTGACCGTCACGGTTGATCAGAATGCGGTCATCACCCGGTTGCCTGAGACGCACGGCAGTGTGTTTCAAGAAGAAATTGTTGATGGACTCGATATTGAACTGGTGGCAATCGCGGGAAACACCTTTTTGATGGGAACTGACGACTTCGGCATCGAGCGGGTGACCCAGGAATATGAACGCTATGGCATCAAATCCCCTGGAGTCGTGAAACAGCTTCGGAGCGAAACCCCGCAGCATTTTGTAACCGTGGCCCCGTTTATGATGAGCCGATATCAAATTACCCAGGCTCAATGGCGCATGGTGGCCAGTTTCCCACGAGTCAATATTGATTTGAATCCCGATCCTTCATTTTTTAAGGGCGATGACCGTCCGGTGGAACAGGTGTCGTGGGAAGACGCCGTCGAATTTTGTGTTCGATTGGGCCGTCGAACTGGACGCAGCTACCGGTTACCCAGCGAAGCGGAATGGGAATATGCCTGTCGTGCCGGTACCACCTCGCCCTTTGCCTTTGGAGAAACCATCACCACCGATCTGGTGAATTATGATGGGAATTTTCCATATGGGAATGCTCCCAAAGGACTGGAGCGCCGCCAGACGATCTTTGTCGGAAGCCTGGGGTTTGCCAATGCTTTTGGGCTTTCAGATATGCATGGCAATGTGTGGGAGTGGTGTCTGGATGTCTGGCATTTTAACTACATTCGGGCACCTGAGGATGGCGCTGCCTGGACAACCGGCGGGGATCCACAATATCGAGTGGTCCGGGGTGGTTCGTGGAACAGCTTCGGGTATTTGTGCCGATCTGGTCTGCGGTTCCGCAACAGCCCGGTTAACCGCTACAACAACCTCGGCTTTCGGATTGTGCTTGATTTTGGACAGATTCCGACCCGATGGTGACTTTTTGAGCGAGTAGCGAACAAAAAGCGAGTAGCAAGTAGTCAAACCTAATACTTCTCATTCGCAAAGTTTCTCTATGTCTTACTTTTTCTAGTGGTAACGAATTTAATGCGTTTCAAAAGAGTTTTGAACACGATGGATTGACTACTCGCTACTTCGCTACTTCGCTCCTTCGCTCAGTATCCA
Organism: Acidobacteriota bacterium; assembly: GCA_016208495.1. Classification (NCBI taxonomy): domain Bacteria; kingdom Pseudomonadati; phylum Acidobacteriota; species Acidobacteriota bacterium. The sequence continues at coordinate 45,245 of JACQXX010000015.1, forward strand.
ATCTCAGCATTGAGTTGGTCGGTTACTGAATTGACCAGGTGCATGGTCTGGCCAATATTTCCATCGGCATCAAGCGAGACCATCAGGATATAGCCTTCATTGAGCAATTTCAGCACGCAGGCACCCGCCTCATAATTGAGAATCACCGTTGAGATATGACCAATTCCAAAGTCAGACGCAAAGCGCTGACAGGTGGTCATCGTGATGCCCTGGTAGGCAGCCAATAAATCCAGGTTGGTGACCTTGCGTTGAGCGCATTGATAGACAATTTCTCCGTCTTGCGCCAGAAAAACAACCCCCCTTGCCCCATGTACCTTGTCCAGAATTCCATCCAGTAGTTTATCAAAAGTCATATGTGCTCTCAGGGTGAAGCAAACGTGTGTTGCGGAATGTGAAGTGTGAGATGAACCGGGGCGATGGAAACCAGCTTGATGAACCGTGAAATGAGAGATGGTCTAAATAGCATAAGCGCAGTACAGATGCAAAGCATCACGAACGAACCCAGGACGACGAAAAAAAACTCACCGGGTCCTTTTCGTTTTCGAACGCTCGTGCTATGTTCTCGCTTTTCCAGCAGTCCTCCCTGTTTTACCTGTGCCTGACAACCTTTCTCTCGGCGTGATTTTTTCATAAAAACCCCGATGGAACGGGAGATTTTCTCCTTTTTTGCCGCACTGCAGGTGATGGATTGAGGCTGCGAATCGTGAGTTTTAGCGCAAGAGGGCTTGACAATTGAAGGTATTTTTTCAATATAAGTGTTGAAAAAAGATCTGGGACAGAAAAGCCCACAATCTTTAACCCTGATGCCCACTTCTGCCCCACACCTTGCATTTTCTTAGCGACGTCACCACGTCGAAGACGCACAACACAGGACAGAGGCGCCAGTTTGCTCAAGTTGCTTGATAGCGTTGACGGGCAACTTCGGCCAACCCCTCAGGACTGACTCTATTTTTGACTTTGAGGTGAAATTTTTATGGCCAGTATTGCAGACAAGTACACCGATAATGCCACTGGAATGTACTATGTTGATAACCAATGCATCGACTGCGACGTGTGCCGTGACACGGCACCCAGCAATTTTACCCGCAACGACGACGGCGGATATTCCTACGTTTACAAGCAACCTGACACGGATGAAGAATTCGAACAGTGCAAGGAAGCCATGGAAGCCTGTCCCGTCGAAGCGATTGGCGATGATGGTGAGCAGTAACTCCCTGCCTGGCAACTGGCGCTGATTTCTCAAGCACCACAGTCCCAGCACAAGTTCTCAAAAATTGATGGTGAAACGCCCAAGACCCGAACCTCCCTTCAGTTGGATCAGATGGTGGTTCGGGTTTTGTGTTTTGGGAAAAGCATCGAGCGGAAGACATCGGGCGGAAGACTCGAAGACTCGGGGCGGAAGACTCGAAGACTCGGGGCGGAAGACAAGGGGTTTAATGCCCTGAGCCCAATTTCTTCAGTCCGAAGTCTTCAGCCCGAAGTTTTCAGCCCGAAGTCTTCAGCCCGGTGTCTTCAGCCCCAAGATTGGCGGAAGCTTCTTCATAATTCACTGCTCATCATTCATACTGAGGGGTGAGTGGGTTCCCCCTCTCAATTCTTCGATAAGGATTTCAAGAAAAAAATGTGTGGAATCGTTGGATACGTTGGACAAAAGCAAGTGATTCCGGTGTTGCTTGACGGGTTGAAGCGGTTGGAATATCGCGGGTACGACTCAGCCGGAATTGCCGTGGTGGATAATGGCCAGCTCAATATTCGGAGGGCGTCAGGGAAGCTTCGAAATTTGGAAGAAGTCATCCGGCTCAATCCGCTGGATGGCACCTATGGGATCGGTCATACCCGGTGGGCCACCCATGGTCGGCCAACCGAGGAAAATGCGCATCCGCACTGTGACGCTTCGCGGCGGATTGTCGTCGTCCACAACGGGATTATTGAAAATTACCTGCCGCTCAAGCGGCGTCTCCAGGCGGAAGGCCACACCTTTGTCACTCAAACCGACACCGAAGTCGTGGCGCATCTGGTCGGCAAGTATCGCCGTGAGACTGAGTCACTGGAAGAAGCTGTCCGGATGGCGGTTCACGAGTTGACCGGGATTTTTGCGATTACGCTCCTGTCCGCCGATGAACCAGATAAAGTGGTCACCGCCCGGATGGGGCCGCCAGTTGTGGTTGGCTTAGGGAAAGACGAATATTTTGTCGCTTCGGACATTCCAGCCATTCTGTACCACACACGGGACGTGTTTTTCCTGGGCGATGGCGAAATGGCGGTTTTGACCAAATCAGGCGTGATGGTGAGCGATTTTGACGGCAACCTGGTGACGCCAACCATCCAGCGGATCACCTGGGATCCGATCATGGCGGAAAAGGGCGGCTTTAAGCACTTTATGCTCAAGGAAATCTATGAGCAGCCGCGGGCCGTGCGGGAAACACTGGCGGGTCGGACTTCACTGGATGATGGCCGGATTTATCTGGATGAAATGGATGTGCGGCCTGATGAATGGCGGCGGTTTACCAACATCAAAATTGCGGCCTGCGGTACAAGCTGGCACGCGGGGCTGGTTGGGAAGTACATCATCGAGGAAATTGCCCGTGTTCCGGTCGAGATTGATTACGCGAGCGAGTTTCGCTATCGCAATCCGATTGTGGATGAAAACACGCTGGTGATTGTGATTACCCAGTCGGGCGAAACGGCTGACACAATTGCGGCCCTGCGCGAAGTCAAACAGCGTGGCTGCCCGGTGATTGCCATTTGCAACGTACAGGGTTCGATGGCGACCCGCGAAGCCGGTGGCACAATTTTGACTCATGCCGGTCCGGAAATCGGTGTGGCTTCGACCAAAGCCTTTACTTCGCAAATCATTGCGCTGTATTTATTTGCGCTTTTTCTGGCCCAGCAGCGGCAGACGATTGACACTGAAACGTCGCTTCGTCATGTCGCGCAACTCAACGAACTTCCGGTCAAGATCGAGTTGTTGCTCAACCAGGACGACACGATTTCCGACCTGACCAAAGAACTCTTCCGTTCGACAGATTTTCTATACCTGGGCCGGGGCGTTCATTTCCCAATTGCGCTCGAAGGCGCATTGAAGCTCAAGGAAATCAGCTATATCCACGCGGAAGGCTTCCCGGCGGGCGAAATGAAACATGGTCCGAATGCCCTGATTGATGAGCGGCTGCCGGTGGTGTTTTTAGCCCCGGTCGAGCACGGCAACAAGGTGTCAGAACTGCGCTATGAAAAGACGCTGTCCAATATGGAAGAAGTCCGCGCCCGTGACGGTCAGGTGATCGCGATTGTGACCGAAGGCGACACCAAAGCCGCCGAAATCGCCGACCACGCGATTTTCATTCCGCCGACAAGCGACCTGCTCTCGGCAGTCCTGGCGATTGTGCCGTTGCAATTGCTGGCGTATCACATCGCGATTCGGCGCGGCTGTGACGTAGACCAACCCCGAAACCTCGCCAAGTCGGTCACGGTCGAATAGTTTCTGAAGTGGGACAATTTTCGAGCGGAAGCAATGAAAAGATTGAATTCAATGAAGTTGAGTTAGACCTTTTCTCTTGCTTCCGCTTAAGGTTTTTCTTGATAGCTGCTGTACTTCGCTCAACTTTCTTTGTAAATTTTGCTGTTTTGGAGCCTTTAAAGACTTAGATCAACAAAGCTTCATTTGAGAAGGAATTGTTATGAGTACCACAATTGAGCAAATTGATCGTTGGCGAAGTGTTGCTTCTGAGCATCAACGTCTAAATCGGTCCACATGGGATTGGAACAGTCAAAAACCGTTGGTTTATGCCGCTAACTGAGCAAGTCGTTTGACTTCGGCATCAACCTCTGGGGTAAAGTAAATTTCCGAGAGCTGGTACTTCCAGGGACCATTCACCTGA
>JACQXX010000016.1:0-67500 GCA_016208495.1 Acidobacteriota bacterium
CAATCGCGCAAAAAAGATCTATCAACATCATACCAACACTCTCCTTTTTGGTGTCCACCACCGAATTTTCATTTTGTAAATGATACCAAAAATGAGAGTTGTTGGTTATTTTTTCGTTTTTCTTACGTCGAACTCACGTTATTCAGTTCCAGGCATGCTGTCTGAACCTTTGTGGTTCAATGGGTTACACAACCGTTGAGTTTAACTTTATGCGCTACGTGATTGTTGATCTGGAAGCCACCTGCTGGGAAAATACCCGCCGACCCGACCGGATGGAAATCATTGAGATTGGGGCGGTTCATCTGGCTTCGGCGGTGGGGCCTGATACGGATGAATTCGGGCGATTTGTGCGTCCGATTGTCGAACCAACCCTCAGCGACTTCTGCACCCAACTCACCTCCATTACTCAGGCGGAGGTTGATGCGGCAGAGACGTTTCCAACGGTTTTTGCCGACTTTCTCGACTGGATTGGGCCAGAACCGTTTGTGCTGTGTTCGTGGGGCGCCTATGACCTGGGTCAATTTCGCACTGACTGCCTGCGCCACAAGGTTCCCTTTCCTGAGACTTTTGAGCGGCATGTCAATCTGAAAAAAGAGTTTGCGCGAGTGTTTGGAATCCGTCCGTGTGGAATGGCCAAAGCTCTGGCTCACGCGGGGCTCACGCTCAAAGGAACCCATCATCGCGGGATTAACGATGCCCGCAACATTGCCAGACTGGCCGAACTGGTTTTGCCGCAACTTGAACAAACAGGTTTTATTGAAGGGCTGTGATAAGGCTCTCCTCCCAGATATGGCTTATTGTTTGTATCCAGGGAACTTCAGTGCCAGAGTTAACCTCTTTCTATGGCGGATTCTGTCGAAAAAATACAATCAGACTTCAACCGAATCGCACAGCTCACAGAAAGCGATCCTCCGCATCCGATTCTGTATCAGGTATTTTTACTCCAACAAGTGCCGAAGAATTGCGCACATGTGCTTGATGTCGGATGTGGTACAGGTAATTTTGCGCGGTTACTGGCAACACGTGCAGAACGTGTTACTGGCATTGATCTGTCTCCCGAAATGATTCGGATTGCTCGAGCACAACAACCAGTGCTGGAAAATATTGAATACCATTGCGGGGACTTCTTTGAATTTCCTTTTGAGACTGAATCTTTTGATTGTGTAGTGTCACTTGCAACGCTTCACCATTTTGAACTTCAATCAGCGCTGACACGAATGAAAACGATTCTCAAGCCGGGCGGTACGCTCATTATCCAGGACTTGCGGACTGATGCAACTTTGATTGAACGGATGTTATCTGTCGTAGCCCTGGGCGTCACGACCTGGCGAAACCTGTGGTACACAGGCCAGTTTCGTCAAAGACGCGAGAGCCGAACTGCCTGGCAGGAACATGCCCAGGGAGAACAGTACCTGACAATGAACGAAGTTAAAGAACTCTGTCATACGCTTCTGCCGGGAGCAACTGGCTATCGTCATCTTCTTTGGCGGTATTCGCTGGTGTGGACAAAGCCACTCTCTCAATGACTGGATTGCTCTCTCATTGGGACAACAAAGTACCCAGTCGGCTGATAAATGGGCAATGAGAAACAGTGACGAAAATCAAAAAGTGTGGGCAATGATGTCAATCATTTGCTACACTGCCCTGCCCTGAAAATGCGGCAAATCCATCTTTTCAAGGAGGATATGGTTATGGATACCAACGAATTCGAGGAAATGTACTGCTTTTGAGCCCTCAAGCAAACGACGCAAGGGCTTCCCATCCGAAACCCACGTGAAGCGTGGGCATCGTGTTGTTCACACAGAGAAAGAGCTTCAGGAAAAACTTGGCCGAAACGACCTCTGCCCATGCGGCTCTGGTCACCGATTTCAAACACTGCTGTCTTGCCACCGGCAGGTTTGATGGCTCGCTCCGTGACCATTACTTTTAGAGAATGAAACTGACTGAAGGTACACTCTGGCTCACAGAGTGTACCTTTTCCAAAAACTACACTGCCAAAGGCATTCAAACCACTGCTCAAGAAAGGGTTTTATGAACCAGATCACTCTGAGAATAGTGTTGATATGTGTTTGTTTGATAACAGGTTCAGTGCCGGTCTTTTCTCAGGAACCGAATGCCGAAGTTCCCTTTTTGGGAAAGAAGCTGGAAGTGTACGAACTCCGTCCTGGGCTGGCTATTACTGTGATTCGAAATACAGCCGGTCATATCAAAAAGTATCACATTGTCCCAATTCACCTCACTGGCGAATCTATTGGTTCCTGGGTTTCTCTAAATGAGACAGTGGTCAAAGAACTTATTGACGAACTGGTTCCTCGTGAACTCCGGGGAGCAAAAAATCAATTCCATGGCATAACTCTTTGCTCCGGTGGGTCCTGCTCAACTTACTATGGCTATGAGCGGGTTTCCATTCACTACATCTGGCCCTCCAGACCTTCAGCAAGTCAACCAGTTCTAACCATTGAGTTTCTGGATCAGGTTGAGGCTGGATCAGGAAATCAACCAACTGGTCAGGCCGAGGCAAATTTCCAATAAATCCTGCCTTGTCAATTCCACTTTATCAACATATCTTCTTTGTTGATACAAAAGAGTACCGTCATGAAAATTCAGGTTCAAAAATGGGGCAATAGTCTTGCGTTGCGCATTCCTAAATCGTTTGCCATTGAGACCAAAATTGATCAAGGAACGATAGTGGAACTTTAACTAATTGATGGCAAACTGGTTATCGAACCAGTTACCGAGATCAATTACTTACTTGATCAGTTATTGGCCAGAGTGACGGCGGAAAATCTCCACTCTGAAATTGACTTCAGCTCGCCGGAAGGGAATGAGGTCTGGTGAGCCTGAGCTATAACTGAGATGCTAAATATCCAACTAAACCATCTGGCCGCTCCTTTGGACTGGTACCAAAAACAGCGATGCAATATCTTTCTCCTTTTCCTGGCTTTCGAAAAACATTGATCCTGGAGCGACGTGAAGAAGAACTTCGTCATGCAATAAAATGCAATCTGAAGCTTGAGAAAATCCAACGAGCCGCAGAACGAGTTCGAACAGCGCACCTTCATCTATTAAAAGCGCTTCGCCACGAACTGGCTCCGTGTGATGAAGCGAATGAAGCATCCCTTATCCGGCTGCAAAACCTATCCCGTGCATCTGAGGAGTGGGAGCACAAACCTGTTGAGACAATCATTCAAATGTATGGAGATGACCAGACCTGATCAAATCCAGGGGTTTTATGCTGTGGAGTGTGGCATCAAGTTATCGCACTCTTCTTGAAAGATTTTGACATGGGAACTTTTACCTGTGAATGTGGTCACGTAATTCGTGACACGACCTATCCAACTGATGGTGCCGGTATGCTTTACTGGGAAGCAGATCAGGAAGCGATACATGTTCAAGCAACAAGCGCCGTGCGTGACTTTCTCGCAGTGCGTGCCAGTTATCAGCGGGATTGGTGGCTGAGATCTTTCTTTTCCACTGAGTATCCAGTTGACCTGGATGATGCAGCTATCATTGATGATATTTACTCAAAATTTGCATTTGAGTATGGCCTGAGCGTGTACCAGTGCCCAAAATGTCAGCGAATATATGTGCAAAAAAGGTCATTTGAAAATCGGTGGATTGGGTACAAAACCGAGTTTGATACAAAATGAGGAACCAAAATGGAACGAGATGCCTTCTGGCAATTAATTAATACGGTTCGAACCGAAGCCAGGAATGATGAAACACAATTTGAATCAATCCTCATTCCTCACTTAGAGAAGCTGGAACTCACTGATTTGGTTGAATTTGACTATCATCTCAGAGAACTCGTCGCCCAGGCATATCTCAACCAACTCTGGGGTGCAGCCTACATTATCAACGGAGGTGCTTCGGGAGACGGATTTTATTACTTTCGGTCGTGGCTGGTGATGCAGGGCAAAGAGGTGTATGAAAAAGCGCTGACGGATCCAGATTCACTGGTCGAAGTCTGCGACCAGATCAATTCGGACGCTGAGGCTGAGGAAGTTCTCTATGCTGCAGTCAATGTGTATCGGGAAAAAACAGATGAAGACTTTGAGTCAATGATTGATCCGGGTGATATTGGGGAGGTCTGGCCGACAGATCCTGATTGGAAGGAAGAAGACCTGCCACAACTGTTTCCTCGACTCAGTGCACGATATAAAGATGACTAATACCATTTAGGGGTCAGGGTATCGGGGCCAGAGGTCAGGGAAATACAATTTTTTCAATAATTTAGCTATTTGCTCATACAAGGTCACCATTCCAAAATGGTATAAGTCCGCTTTGACCGACTCAATCACTCGCCAAATCACACCTTGTCAAATTCACACCGCCAGCGTATCTTCTTTGTTGATACAAAGGAGTCTTATCATGAAAATTCAGGTCCAAAAATGGGGCAATAGTCTTGCTCTGCGTATCCCTAAATCGTTTGCCGTTGAAACCAAAATTGATCAAGGAACGATGGTTGAACTTCAACTGATTGATGGCAAAATGGTTATCGAACCAGTTGCCAAAGCTGATTACGCGCTTGATCACTTATTGGCTGGAGTGACGGCGGAAAATCTCCATTCTGAAATTGACTTCGGCTCGCCGGAAGGAAATGAGGTGTGGTGAGCATGAGTTATGTTCCACATCGAGGCGATCTTGTATGGCTCAATTTTGATCCCCAGGCAGGCCACGAACAGGCTGGAAAACGCCCAGCCGTTGTGATTTCTCCGCTAGCCTATAATCAGAAGGTTGGCCTGGCGTTGTTTTGCCCGATTACCAACCAGGTCAAGGGCTACCCATTTGAGGTGGCAATCCCAGGTCATTTAAAGATCAAGGGGGTTGCTTTATCTGACCAGGTGAAGAGTCTTGATTGGAAAGCACGTCGAGTGGAGTTCATTGATCATCTCCCACAAACCACAATGGATGAAATCCTCAATAAAATCAAAACTTTAATTGGGTAATCACCTGCTCTTTTCCAGGCCAGAAAAACACCGCAAAATGTGAAAGTGAGGAAAACGAAAAGATGGTACTGACTGAACCTGAGATCCAACAAGTCATCAGTCAGGTAAAAACTGCGTTCCCAAATCTAACCGATTGGCAATTTAATAATGAAGAGAATGACGAGTACTTTGGATTTTCGATTTGGGCGTGTTATACCCTTGAACCTGAAAAGCTTAGGGCAAGACGTTTCTTTATCACGTTTGATACGTTTGATCTCACCTGGCGTGGGTATTTGAGCGTTGGGAAACCCGTCTATCTCTGGTCCAGCACTGAGGAAGGTGATGCTTTTTTGGTTGATACCGCCCCCTGTCAAACGATAGACGAAGCCATTCGCAAACTGAAAGCTCAAATCACAAACCTGCTCAATATTTTTTGCACCACTTGATTCCATCTCTTCCTCTTTCCATATCGCTATGAAAAACAAGGATTTATCTATCACCACGTTGAAAAAGTACCTGAAAGGTGCTTCGCACGAACAACTTGTCAGTGAAATTGCTGAACTTTTTTCCAGGTTTGAGCCGGTGCGGGATTACTACCAGACCAAACTTGCACCGGAAGATACTTCCACCGTGATAAAGAAGTACAAGGCAATCATCAAAGATGAATTTCTCCCGGCACGTGGGTATGGGGAAGCCAGGCTTTCTGTCGCCAGAAAAGCCGTGATGGACTACAAGAAAATTGGTCCGCCCCCTACGTCACTGGCAGACCTGATGCTGTACTATGTCGAAATTGGAGTTGGGTATACCAATGCCTATGGTGACATTAATGAGGCTTTCTACAACAGCATGGAAACCATGTATTTGAGAGCCGTCGAATTTATCGTGAAACATAATCTTGAAGACGTGTTTGAAGCCCGTTGCGAGCAGATTGTTGAGGATACCCAAAATATTGGATGGGGATTTCACGACACACTCAACGAGATTTACAACGACACCTTCAAATCCTGGTAGTAGACAAGGAGAACACGATGCCGAAAACCCCAAGTAAAGCAATTCGGGGATGGGTATCTTCACCCCCAATCCCAGCCAAATCAAAGATGACCGATGATTTCAAAGTAGAAGTCACCAATGCCTGTGAAAAACTTATCGAGGAACTCAAACCCAAGCACATTAAGGAGCCTCCCGTGGATGCGACCTGGAATTACATCACCAATCTGTATCTTAAATGGCACCAGCGCTATTTATATTTCTGTGCTGAGTATACTTGCCCGTCACCAAATGCGATGGCTCCAACATTTGAAAGTCGTTTTGCCCGCTGGGAATATGTCGGTGACAATCGCTTTAACCTGGCTTACCTGAGGCATACAGGGCAGTGGTTTGAAACACACCAGAAATGCTCTTTGGATCAGTGCCTTAATGCCCTGCGCACCGACCCATTGTTTTTCCCATAGAGAGAACCTTCCGGCATACGGTTGACAGGGTTATGGTCTGCCATCAGGCTATGACCAAGAAACCATAGACATTCACTATCCTACCCGGCACGACACCCCCAAATCCTTTGAGCTGAGAAAAACCGCTCACAGAGAACCCTATGATCCGAATCATCAGCACAACCATTGCCCGTTGGTACTCAACACCCGTTATGGTTTGCTTTTTGATTCTGGCAACTGTGTTGCTCTGGGTGTTCAATTTTTCAAGCCTCCCAATTTCCAATTCTGAACTCATCAAACTGAGCGGCGGTCAGGGTTTGCTGGACCTGAAGCTGTATTATTCCGGTCACGAAGCGACTCAAATTTTGGCCAGTTATGGGGATGCTGGCCGTGCGTTTTATCGCAATTACCTGATCTTTGATTTCTTCTTTCCGCTGATGTACGGCTTTGGGCTGGCGTGGATGCTGACGTTGATTGCCCGCAAAGCCTTTGGCCCCAACTCGCGCTGGATGCACGTCAACCTCCTGCCAGTCGGAATTGCCAGCGCCGACTACGTGGAAAACTTGTGTATTTTGTGGATGCTACAGGCTTTCCCGGAAAATAATCTCTGGGCTGGAACCGTGGCTGGAATAGCGACCGTCACGAAACATATCCTGACAATTGGCACGTTGCGATGCATGGCCGTGGGCAGTGGAGCGCTGGTCGCTCGTCGGTATGGATTCTTTCAGCGGTGGCTCAAACCGCAGAACCTTTAACTTTCCAATCACCTCAGTTGATTCATTCCCAACGGTCACAACCATGAAAATACCAAAAGCCTTCCGCGTTGTTCTGGTCGTAATTGCAGTAGCTTTGCCTGGCGCCAGTGTCTTCTGGTATTGCAACTATGGTCCAACTGCTTTTGATCCAGTTGTTTGGCGACAAGGCGAGCAGGCTGAGTTTTCACCGGATGCGCCGCGACTTCGGATGGCGGATCAACTGGTTCAATCAAAAGTACTGGTTGGGAAGCCGAAACCCGAAATCCTGGCAATGCTCGGCGCACCTTCGCAAACAGATAAGTTCAATGAGTACGACCTTGTCTACTGGCTTGGTGCGGAGCGAGGCTTCATCAGCATTGACAGCGAATGGCTGGTCCTCAAATGTACTGAGAGTGGTATCGTGAAAGAAGCTCGCATTGTGCGGGATTAAACTACTTTTTCCCACCCCGAATTTCTGATGATGTATGACTGCAATTCAATATCTCCAGGGAGACGCAACCTCTCCGCAAGCCAAAGGAAATAAAATCATTGCCCACATTTGCAATGATATTGGCGGTTGGGGGCGCGGATTTGTACTGGCGATTTCACGCCGGTGGCCAGCTCCTGAAGCAGCCTATCGAACCTGGCACCGCGAGCGAGCCTCCAACGACTTTGCACTGGGCGCCGTCCAACTGATTCAGGTTGAGCCATATCTGTGGGTTGCCAATATGATTGGGCAACACGGAATGAAAACCGGAAGTAAAGGGCCTCCAATTCGGTACGAAGCCGTGGCCGAATGTCTCGGTAAACTTGGGGATCTGGCAACCCTGCACTCAGCTTCGGTTCATATGCCCCGGATTGGCTGTGGGCTGGCGGGTGGCAAATGGGAACACATTGAACCGCTTATCAAACGCACGCTTTCTGAGCGCGAGATTGCCGTCTATGTGTATGACTTTGCCTGAGGCATTTCTGGCTTTTGATGATTGATCCATTCTTTCTGAATTGAGCAACTGGGAGATCAACTATGTGGCTGGAGATTGCAATTGTTGCCACAATTTTTGCCATTGGGAACATTCTGTTTGGGCACTTTGAAGTTGAAACACCAAAATGGCGACGTGTGCTCAAAGTCTTTATTATTCTTGGGCTTACCGGGTTAATTTCAGCCACCGCTGGACGCCCATGGTCGTTTATCTTCATTGCCTTGCTGCTCCCTGGACCAATTGTAATTCACGTCTGGTGGCTACCGCGCCATGGCATCAACGGATGGACCGGCGAACCAAAAGAAAAATACTATGCACTGCGTGGCTGGAAGCTTCCCGACAAGAACTGAACTCACACGCCACTTCCAAAAATCCCAAGACATTTTTAACCACGAAATACACGAAAAACACGAAAAGAATCAAATACTTATACAAATAATTTACAGATAGACAGCAATTCTTAGTTAGGAAATAAAGAAAGAGTACTTTTTTCCCCTCTGAAGCGAGGAGACTTCTGAGCCCAGAAAATAAAAACCGGCTGGGCAAGCTCGAAAGCCGTCCCAGCCGGTGAGTTCTTTATTCTTCATCCTCAATTCTTCATTCTTTATCACCCTTCGTCATCGTCCAGGATCTTGATGTCGGTCTTAAACTGTTTGTAATTGGTATACCGGACTTCCATTTTCATCCGAATTGAAGAACCGCCTTCGAAATCAAGCGTGTCGAGCGCGTAGGTATAGGTTGGGAACCAGTACTTTCCATCAATATTTTCACGGTAGGTTTCAAATCGCGGGAAACGTTCCTTCCCTTCCGGCAAGGCTTTACCAAAGGTTTTCACAATCATCAAATCCTGGTCATCTACCCAGATACGGCCTTGAAACACCCGTTCACCGCCATCCCGTTCATACTTCGGGATGCTTTTTGGCCGCACATCAAAGACATAGGTATCAATTTCATCCAGGCGCTCTTTGCTGACATAGGTCACATTGTATTTGGGGAGGTCTTCGGTCGTGAGCGAGAACGGCTGGACACTCGCCAGGTCGCGCAAATCGTTGGGTGTGATCAATAACCCCTGCAACGTTGATTGTGGGAACCGGACAATGCGTTCAGTCCGCCGGCCATCGTCGGTGAACAAGATATCGGAGACTCGATAAAACTCGCCGTTCGGACGGTCGTCAAAATCCAGGGTTTGAATCCGGACTTCCTGGCGAAAGGTGTAGTTGGCACGGGCATCGCGAAATTCAGATTCCTTGGCGGCAAACCGGCGGATGACTTCCTCGTTGGCCAGCGGGCTGCCTTTCTTCGCTGGTACCGGCGTTTTGGATTGTGACATCGGCGTTGGAAGCTCTCGTTCCTGACCGCCGTTCCCACTGGCGGATGTCAGTGAGTACTGTCCGGACAGCAACAAAACGATTCCACACAGAAATAACACCACACGTTGCTTCATCCCAAAAGATGAAGGCACTTTCCTGGTCACCATAAAATCGGTCTCCTCAAAGAAAGAATTTTTTCGAATTGGGTAAAGAATGATAAATGGTTGTGAGTCGCAGTTCGCAAGAGTTCGATTCTAACTGAAAACGGTTGAGGACCAAGTGCTTTCTGCAAGTCTCAAGATCAATGATTGAATCGCGGTTCGGATGTGGGCAAATCTCTGGATGTTGTCTTCACGAATTGTGTAAACTATGCGTATCGCGCTACCTTCTTTCGCTCTAACCCTTTCCCTGGACATCACTTCCCCTGAATTGATTTATGAAGACTTTGATCTGGTTTGCGGCACCTGGATTTGCATTGTTGATTCTGTTGGAAACCCTCTATGACTTCTGGCAAAAGACCCACGAGTATGAAGTCAAAGACACCATGACCAATATCACACTCGGGTTTGTCAGCATGTTTATGGATATAGGCTGGAAACTGTTCATTCAGGTTCCAGCTTACTGGCTGGTGTATACCCTGACGCCGTTACGGATCCCCCAAACCTGGTGGTCGTGGGTCATCGTGATGATTCTGGTTGATTTTGCCTATTACTGGTTTCACCGTTTCAGCCACGAAAGCCGGTTTTTCTGGAATTTTCACGTGGTTCATCATTCAAGCGAGCATTACAACCTGAGCGTGGCTGTGCGCCAGAGCTGGTTTGGAGGTGCGGTGTCGTGGATATTTTATGCACCGATTGTCTTGATGGGGTTTGACCCGGTGATGATTCTCACATCCTACGCCATCAATTTGATTTACCAGTTTTGGATTCATACCAAATTCATCAAATCCCTCGGCCCGTTAGAAGCCATTCTCAACACACCAGCCCATCACCGGGTTCATCACGGTGTCAACGAGCCCTATCTCGACAAAAATTATGCCGGCATGTTGATCATCTGGGATCGAATGTTTGGCAGTTTTACACCTGAAATTGAACCGCCGCGTTACGGCATCATCAAGCCGCTCAGAAGCTTCAATCCGGTTTGGGCCAATTTTCATGCCTGGGTCGAAATGGTTGAAACCATGCGAACGCGTGTCGGGCTGAGTGAAAAACTGCGGTGTCTCTGGTCAGCACCAGCGATGCTGCCGAAAGCACAGTGACGACCGACACCCAAAGATCAGCCACAAGAAAATCAGGGACGCATCAGATTCACGGGTGCGTCCCTGAGCTGTTTGGGCATACAAAAAACTGCAAATTGACAATGTTCAACGGGTTGTATACCTTTGCAGCCTGACTGCTCACACAAATACCCACCCCTCTCCCGCGAAGGAAACCTCAAACAATATGGCATTCGATAAAGAGAAATCTCTGAAGTTGGCTGGGAAGTATGTCCAGCAGGGCAAAATTGCCGCCGCCATCGAGGAATATCGGAAAATTGCCTATGCAGACCCCTACGATCTCAACATTTTAAATACCCTTGGCGACCTGCACGCCAAAAACAATCAGCCGGAAGAAGCAGCACTCCAATTCCTGCGGGTGGCCGAATCCTATCGGGATTCGGGTCAGACCAACACGGCGATTGCGGTCTATAAAAAGATTCTCAAGCTCAATCCGTCAAACATTGAAATTATGTTGACGCTGGCGGATCTCTATACCAGGCAAAAGCTGCTGGTTGAGGCCCGTCAACTCTACCTTGGTTTGATTGACCTGCACCGACAGAGCGGGCAAAACCGACAGGCACTCCGGGTGATGGAACGCATTGCCAATATTGACCCGGAAAACGCGGTCTTGCGGTTTGAAATTGCAGCGGGGTATCACCTGGAAGGGTTAAATCAGGAAGCCTTTGAATTTTACCTGCAAGCGGGCCAGGAGTTTTTCCGCAAAGGACGCGACACTGAAGCCGTTCAGGCATTTCAGCGTGCCCTTTCGATCAATCCGGATTCCAAACCGGCGCGCAAATCACTGGTTGAGGTATTGATTCGCCAGGGTGAAATCAAAACGGCGCTGGGAATGCTTGATTATCTGCTCAAACGAACCCCCGATGACATTGACCTGATCCAGTTGCTGGGACGGACCTATCTTGGGGCAAAAATGCTGGAATCAGCCGATGCCACATTTACCCACCTGGTCACCATAGATCCAAATCAGTATGAATCCTTGCTGGAGGTGGGCCGGGCCTATGCGGACAACAAACAATTTGACCATGCCATCACGCTCATTGGTCGCTCTCTCGATACCCTGCTCGAAAAGAAGCAGAAGAAAAAGGCAACCGGGCTCCTCAAACAAATCCTCAAAGCAGACCCAAACTACCTGCCAGCGCTGAAATTGCTGGCCAATATCTATTCACGAGTCCGTGAAAAACGAAATCTGGTGGCCACGCTCAATGCCATTGTTGAGGCATCGCTTCGCCAGGGACTTCAAACCGAAGCCAGTTATGCCCTGCAACAGTTGATGGAAGCCGAACCCAAGGAAGCCGCCCACAAGGAACAGTTTGATACCCTGGAGAAAAGCGAAGACCAGGAAACTTCAACATCAGCCACCAATCCTGATTTTCCACCGGGATTCGAATCAGCCTCGGCACTCAGTTCCTGGCAGCGAACCTTTCAAACCGGTAGCCAGGAAAATCCTTTTGCGGCAGGGGGTGCGGCATCGCCCTTTGGAGGAGCATCACCGTTTACAACGCCAGCCAAACGCGAGTCAGCCGAGGAAATCAGCTATGAATTCAGCGCTGAACTCCTGGAGCAGAGCATTGCCCAAAACCCGGAATTTGGGGCCGCCCGGCTGAAACTGCTTGAAGACATGGTGGCGGGGAACCCTGAATACATCGAAGCCCGACTCAAGCTGAAAGAACTCTATTTGACAAGCCGTCTCAAAGAGCGGGCAGCCCACCAGTGTTTGGAAATTGCCCGACTCTATGACGCCAGGAATGAGCCCGAACAGGCGAAAAAACTCCGCGATGAAGCCTATACACTCCATCCCGGATTGAAAGACCAGATGGCCGTACCAGCAACTCCAGTTGCGGCACCAGCCCCTACGCCAGTTGAAAGCTTTGCTCCCGCGTCCACGGTGGAGCGCCCATTCCAGTTTGCGGCAATCGAATCCAAGCCGTCTGAAGAAACCAATACCGAAGTCATGCTAGCGTTGCTCGGCATTGCCAGCCGTCGTCAGTTTGACAAATTTCTGGATCGTGAGTGGCGGCGCGCGGCCCGAAATCACGTCCCGATTGCCCTGGTGATTGTGGATATTGATTATTTCCGCTCATTCCGCGAAGGATTCGGCAATCAAAAAGGTGATGATCATCTCAAAGCCATTGCCCAAACCCTCAACGACGAACTCAAACGGCCTGGCGACCTCCTGGGATGTTATGACCATGATCAGTTGATTGTGTTACTGCCTGAAACCCCGCCGGATGGGGCATTGATTGTGGCTGAAAAACTCCGCGCCAAAATCGAAGCCCTCAGCCTTCCAAACCAGCGCTCGCCGAAAGGTGTCACCACCATTAGTTTAGGTCTGGCGGCACTGACCCCTCAACAACGCGCCACCGAAGCGTCATTGATTGACGCGGCTGAACTGGCGCTCTACCAGGCACAACGGGCTGGCGGAAACCGGGTTGTCAGCGGTCACCCTCTGTAAATGACAAAGTGACTATATGACAAGGTGACAGGGTGACAAAGTGACAAGGTGACAGGGTGACAAGGTGACAAGGTGACCATATGACAGGGTAACAATATGAAATATAACAGGTTCTCAATGATCACCCTGTCACCCTGTCACCCTGTCTCCTTGTCTCGTTGTCCCCCTATCCTGATCTCTACCTTTCTTTCCTCCGTCTTGTGGAACCTTTTCTTTCGCCCTGCGACTACATACCTGCTGATGAAACAGGTCAAACGCATGCGCGTCATTCACCCCAATTCATGAGCAAAACCGACGAAGAACTCATGCGTGATTTTCAGCGAGGCGACGAAGCTGCGTTTGCCGTGCTGTACAATCGCTATCGAGTTCTGATTTATCGCTTTCTGGCACGCAAAATCAGCAACCCACCCCGCGCTGAAGACCTGACGCAGGAAGTCTTTATGGCGGTGGTGCAGCATGCGCGCGAGTGGCGTGAAGAAGCATCGGTCAAGACGTATTTTTACCGCATCGCCTTTAACCGCGCCGTCAGTGAACTTCGTCGCAGTGAACACAAGGTCATGGTCGCCGAACAGGACCACGACTCAGAAGACGGGCCGCCACCCAAAGAAGCCGTCAGCACCGACTCGCCAGCCCAGGACTATGAAACTCGGGAACGGGCACGTCTGGTTCGCGAAGCACTCAAGGAAATTGACCCGGATTTCCGGGATGCGATCTTGCTCAAAGAGTATGAAGACCTGAAATATGAGGAAATCGCCGAGATTTTAAATGTTGCGGTTGGCACAGTAAAATCGCGCATCTTTCGCGGCAAGCTGGAACTCAAAAAACGACTCGAACACCTTTTTACCTGAGGCCGGATTTGGATTTCCCCAAGCCCTAAGCCCTAAGCCCTAAAGTTATGTCCGCTGAACACTCTGAAAAACAATTCGAAGCCTTTTGCGAAGACCTGGAAGCCTATGTTGAAGGCGCGCTTCCGGATGTGCGTCAGCGCGAAATCGAATCGTTTTTAAAAGATTCAGCCGAAGCCCGCGAACTCCTGGCTGAATTTCAGCAGGCGAACTCACTGTTTGCCGCTCCTGAATGGGACATCCCAGAACCACACCATCTCCCAACGGCTCAGGTTATCCTGGATCGAGCCCGCAAGCAGTTGCCCTTTTGGCATCGCTGGTGGCAACACGTGAGCGCTCTTTTGCCCAAACCCTTGACCTCGCCAGTTTTTGCCTCAGCCCTGGCACTAATGGTGCTCTTTAGCGCAACCTGGTATGTAGTGCGCCCGACATTTCTGTCAAAGCCGGAAATGACGGCGATGCAGAAAGATTCGGCGGCACCAGCGGTTGGAGCAGCACCAGCATCATCCACGGTTCCAGCGGCGCCCAGCAGCGAACCGACGGGTAGTACAGCCCGACCCGCAGAAGCTCCGGCTAAACAAGCGCCACCCGCTTCCCCGGCCCAGGCGGTGCCAGGTCCAACCCTGGGTGACGAACTGGATCAACCAGCCGCCGGTTTGAAAAAAGAAAAGTCCGCCATCGAAGGCCAGGCACATCCGCCATCTGGCGCCAGACTGGAAGAAAAGGCAAAAGCTGGTGAGGGTAAAAACGAACGCATGGATGCCGACGAGCTTGTGGCCCAAACCCAACCTGAAATGGCATCTGCCGCGCCCAAAAAAGCTGATGACTCAATTGCGTACAACAAAGTAGCGGCACCTTCGCCACCGCCAGCACCAGGGGCAGCCGGAGCAGCCGGAGCCGGACCGGCCAAACCCTCAACCACCATTACCGCTTCCGAAACGGAATCACCTGACCGCAAACGGAAAGCGGCCTCTGAATTTCGAGCCAATGCTCCCAAACCAGCCGACCCAGGATCAGACCGGCAGCAGCTTCGTTCGGTGACACTGGTCCTGGTACCGCCTAACCCGGAAACCGCTCGCACCCGCGTGGCCTCGGTAACCCAACAGACCGGAGGACAGGTCCTGTCGTCCAGGCAATCTGGAACAGCCTATTTGATTGTGACATCACGGATTCCGGCCTCCCAACTGGACGCCTATCTTTCAAAAATCCGGAGTTTGGGCACCATCACCAAACAACAACAAGAAGCCCTTTCAGCGGCAGCGCGTCGTGAAACTGATAAAAACCTGGGCCGTTCGAAAGATCTTCGTGATGACGAATCAGGCTATGTCACCGTGGTGGTTCAGATTCGATTGACAAAGTGACCACGTGACAAGGTGACCACGTGACAAGGTGACAGATTGGTTTTTCCAGGTCTGGAGAATTGGTTTACACAAAAAATAGGACAAACCCAGAAAATTTGGACAGACCCTGTGAGTCATTTATATTTCATGTGGTTACCTTGTCACCTTGTCACCTTGTCACCTTGTCACCCTGTCACCCTGTCACCCTGTCACCTATGCCCTCCCCACCTCCTCATCCTGATCTCCCGTACGGTTCAATTGCCAAAGGATATGACCGGGGAATGCGGTTCTTTGAGCGGCATCTCTTCGGATGGCGGCGGGCTGAATTAATTCCCAAAGCGACCGGAGATGTCCTGGAACTTGGGGCGGGAACAGGTGTCAATTTGATGCTTTACACCAGTGCCCGCTCACTGGTGCTGACAGACCCAGACCCGTTGATGCTGGAGAAAGCCCGGACCAAACCCCGGTTGCCAGGGCTTGACGTTCAGTTTATCGAGGCTTCCGCCGAGCAACTTCCCTTTCCCGATCAGAGTTTCGACACCGTGGTCGCGACCCTTGTGTTTTGCAGTATTCCCCGCCCAACAGTCGCCCTGGCTGAAATTCGGCGGGTACTGAAACCTGGGGGTAAATTACTCCTGCTTGAACATATCCGCCCTTCCCCGCTATTGTTAGGATTCATCACTGATTGTTTGACACCGCTCCAAAAACGGCTCTGCGGCGGCTGTCATCTCAATCGTCGAACGGTTTCCACAATTCAGGCCCAGGGATTTTCAATCCAACACGTCAGATTTTCTAAATTTGATGTTGTGGCAACCCTCGAAGCCACACTTTCTCATCCGAGTTCATCACCCATTGCTCGTTGGAAAACATGAAAGAATTCGGACTTTCAACTCACTTTGGGCAAGCTCTCGCGCTCGCGATTCATTCTATAAGCGATAAAGGCCACCCACCATGAACAGCCAGGATTCGGCACGCCCCATAAGCCGTTTCTGCAGACCACACCCTGTCTGGCGTGTGATCGTGCTCCTGGTGTCTCTGATCGGTCTTTCATCGCCGGGCCGGGCGCTGGAACCAGCCAAAAACATTACCCAATACATCCACGATGTCTGGCAGGATGAACTTCCACAGGTGTCAGTGTTGACAGTCGCCCAAACCCAAGATGGGTATCTCTGGCTTGGCACCTATGAGGGACTGGTCCGCTTTGACGGCATTCAGTTCAGCGTCGTTCACCCGCAAAATCTGAACATTCCCAAAAGCAACGGGGTCTTTTCCCTGTTTGAAGATTCACAGGCCCGCCTGTGGGTCGGAACAGTTGGCGGAGGACTCCTGTGCCTCAAGAATGGACAATTTTCTGGCTATTCAATCCAGAACGGGTTGCCAGATAACAGCGTGCGCGCCATTTGCGAAGATCAAAAAGGCAATATCTGGATTGGAACGGAAGATGGTCTTGGGTTGCTTGAAAATGGCAAAATCCGGGTATTTACCACTCGGGATGGCCTGGGCAGCAATGTGATTCGGACCCTCTGCTGCGATCAGGCCGGAAGAGTCTGGGTTGGCACTATTGGCGGCCTCTCGTGCTTTGAAAATGGCGCCTTTACCTGCCTGACCACAACCCAGGGACTGCCAAACAATCGGGTGAATGCAATTTATGAAGACCGCCAACATACCATTTGGGTTGGGACCGAAGGCGGGGGCTTGAGTCGGTGGCAAAATGGTCACTTTCAGAACTACACGGCTCAGCAAGGGCTCGCCAACAATATCATTTTGTCAGTTTTGGAAGACCGGGATGGCAATCTGTGGATTGGCACCGATGGTGGCGGGTTAAACCGGTTGAAAAAAGATGGGACCATCGCTCGCTTTTCGTCCAAAGATGGCCTTTCCCAGAATGCCGTTCGGTCACTCTTTGAAGACCGTGAGGGCAGTTTGTGGGTCGGCACCAGCAGCGGTCTCAATCGGCTTCGCGATGGGAAGTTTGTGACCTACACGGTCCAGGACGGGCTTTCAAATAACTACCTGCGGACGATTTTTGAAGACCGCCAGGGAACCGTCTGGCTTGGGAGCGAAGGTGGCGGGCTCACCAGCTTTCGAAATGGGGCATTTACTTCCTACACCACCGACCAGGGGTTAGCCAGTAACCTGGTGCGCACCGCTTGTGAAGATCTGGAAGGCAATATCTGGGTGGGAACCAACACCGGGCTCAGTTGCCTGAAAAATGGAACGTTTACCACCTATACCACCAAAGACGGGCTGGCGAATGACAACCTGTATGTCATTTATTGTGATCGGGCTGGCCGCATCTGGATTGGCACCGCCTTTGCCGGACTTAATGTGTATGAAAATGGCCGCTTTCATACCTACACCACCAAAGATGGGCTGGCCAATAACAGCGTGCGGGCGATTTTTGAAGATCGCCAGGGTGGGTTCTGGATCGGAACCAACAGCGGGCTCAGTTATTTCAAAAATGGTGTTTTCAAAAACTACACGACCCAAAGCGGAATCATCAACGACCGGGTCTTTGCCTTCTTTGAAGATACGGACGGATCAATCTGGATGGGCACCAATGGGGGGTTAGCCCACTTCGGCCAGGGCCGGTTTACCAATTACACGACCAAAGACGGACTGTTTGATGATGTTGCTTTTCAGATTTTGGAAGACAATCAGGGCCAGTTCTGGATGGGGTGCAACAAAGGGCTTTACTGTGTTCCCAAACGGGCATTTGAACAGCTTGACCGGCGGGAAATTGCCGTGCTGCCCTGTGTGTCATATGGCAAAACGGATGGCATGCGGACCAATCAGTGCAATGGCGGCTCACAGCCATCCGCCTGGAAAACCCGAAATGACAAACTCTGGTTTCCAACCGCCAAGGGTGCCGTGGTCATTGATCCAATGTCCATCAAATTAAATCAACTGGCACCACCCGTTGTCATTGAGGCGGTGGTGCAAGGTTCTGAAAAATTTGTTCCGTCAACGTTCCTGACCTTTGAACCTGGAGAAAATCGGTTTGAGTTTCGTTATGCCGGGCTCAGTTACCTGGCCCCTGAAAAAGTTCGGTTCAAATGCAAGCTGGAAGGCTTTGACCCGACCTGGGTTGATGTCGGGACCCGGCGCGTGGCCTACTACACCAATTTGCCCGCCCGTACCTACACCTTCCGGGTCATGGCGTGCAATAACGATGGCGTCTGGAACGAAATTGGCACCAGCTTTCGCTTTCGATTAAAACCACCACTCTGGCAAACGTGGTGGGCTTATACACTGTACCTGCTTACGATTGCCGCCGTGATCTATGGCAGCGTGCAGTGGCGATTGAACCAGTTACATCGCCGGGCGCTGTTGCTGGAAAGCAAAGTGGTTGAACGAACCCAGGAACTGGCCCAGGCTAACCAGCAGTTAGAAAGTTCACAAAAAGAAACCCTGTGGAAAAATGAGCAACTCCTGGTGGTCAATCAGGAAGTCGAGCGCAAAAACGAGCAACTTGACCGTAAAAACCGTGAGCTGGATACCAAAATTGCCGAATTGGCCAAAAAGAACGACGAACTGCTGGCGTCGCAAAAACAGGCGGATCGAATCTTTTCAGCCTTAGCCGAAGCATTACCCGGCACGGTGCTGGATGGCAAATATCGGCTCGATGAAAAAATCGGGAGCGGTGGGTTTGGCGCCGTTTTCCGAGCTGCTCACCTTGGCCTCAATCGCCCGGTGGCGATCAAAGTCTTTAAACCCAAACCTGGAAACGATTCACCGGAAGCGGTTGAGCGGTTTCGCCGGGAAGGAATTTCCGCCTGCCGGGTCAATCATCCCAATGCCATCACGGTCCTTGATTCCAGTATTTCATCCGAAGGTATCGCCTATCTGGTGATGGAACTGCTGGAAGGCCACACGCTGACCAGCGAGCTGCAGCGAGCGGGGCGGCTCTCACTCAAACGATGCGCCGAAATCATCCTTCCGGTGTGCCAGGTGCTTGACGAAGCGCACCGGGCCGGACTCGTCCACCGCGATATCAAGCCTGACAATATCTACCTCCATCAAACCAAAGAAGGCGAAATCGTCAAAGTTCTGGATTTTGGAATTGCCAAGTTGATGGACGATACCAACGACTCAAATCTCCAAAATCTGACTGAAACGGGTGGCATTGTCGGTACCCCAACCTATATGTCACCGGAACGCCTGAAAGGTGATGAGTATGATGGACGGGCCGATGTGTACAGTTTGGGGATTGTGCTTTATGAAATGCTCTCTGGGCGAGTGCCCTTTCAGCCTTCCAGCCGAGGGGTGGTTGAGGTCATGCTCAAACATCTCAATCACCAGCCGCCGCCGTTGCGCGATACGTTGCCGGATTTACCAATCAGTGTTGAGTTTGTGGTCATGGCCTCGCTTCGGAAGGTGGCCACTGATCGCCCAAACGCGATTGAGTTTGGAAACTTACTGTCCAGGGCCGTGGCTGAGAGTCTCGGGGTGGATCAGGAAGTATTTTATCGAAGCGGCCCCATTACCGCGCCACTCCCGCTTCCAACTCAGCAACTGGACAGCCAGCAAACCAACTATCACCATCTGGCTCATGCCGAAACACTGCATGGGGCATTTACCATGGAGGATCATCCCACGATTGTGGGGAATCGCTGGGACAAAGATGATACGCCGACTATCATCGGCCACCAGCCCCTGACAACCAATGTTATTTCGGAAGCCGCTTCGGAACGAACCACGGAGCGAAAACTCACTGAAAAAGTTATCCCCAAAGAAGAAACCCTGACTTGAAACAACCAGCGGGGCACGGTAACATAACAACCCTTTCTGTCTCGTCACCTTTCTGTTCAACAATCCAGTAATTCCCAAATTGAACTTCTTAAGAATGGAGGCAAAGGCAATCTACACGATGCGAGAATACACCGAACTGCGGGCAGGTTAACCAGCAACGACCAACTGTCTGGCGCGCTTGCCCTGAAAGAAAACAACCAGGAGGTTTCTTATGGGTAAGCAAATGGCACCGCTTGACGCTCTTTCTGACCGCAATCGAATCGCCGAGATTGAAAGCACCCGCCCCAGTACGACGCGACTGGATTCAACTGACGATGACCTGCTTTCGGTGTTGGCCAAAGCCACCGAAAATGTTCGCGCTCAACAGGTGTTTGCCTGGGAGCAAATCCGCCGTCAGTCCCAATACCGGGCAGCCGGATCACACTTTTGGTAAATCCACCAATCACTCACTGAATTTGAGGTTTCGGTGTAGGCAGCACTGTGGCTGCCGCCGAAACCTCAATTGTTTTTGGCCGGTGACTGCCGTTATCCATCAGAAAGTATTGCGCTTTTGAAACCGGGTGGTTTACAAATTGGGTTCAATCCGGCTCAATTCAGCCTCATCCAATTTTTCGCTCCCAGGTGCCCGCCAATGACCCACGAAGAAATAGAGCGGACGATTCAGTTTTTGCTGGATCAAACAGCCAAACTCACCACCGACCTGGAGTGGGTGACCAGTTCGCACGCATCACTCCTCCATAATGTGGATCGGCTGGCAACCGTGGTCAGCAAGCTGGCCAATGCCGTCGAGAAAGTCATTGACATTCAGGAACAGGTGGCCGTTCGCGAAGCCGCCAGACCCGTCCAGCAGGCCGAACAGCAACGCCAGGTTGATGAAAAACTGGAAGATTTGTCAGAGCGAGTGGATATTTTCATTACCACCGTCGAACGCTATATCTCGGAAAAACAGCATCGCCGCCGGATATCAAAAAAGTCGCCATCAGATGGCGAATGATCCCTTAAATGGAAATGAACCAGCGTTTCCCTGGGCAAAAATGGGCAAAAAATCGCAAATCATCCCGATTTATGCTAACGTGCGACGCTTTTGTGGAAAACCATGCGCATCATTTCCGGACAATTCAAAGGCAGGCGGATCCGAACCGTTGATGGACTCAGTGTCCGACCAACGTCGGACCGGCTGCGTGAAACACTCTTCAATATCTTGTCAACGCAGGTTGTGGAGGCCCGCTTTTTAGATCTGTGTGCCGGCTCAGGCGCGGTTGGAATTGAAGCCTGTAGCCGAGGCGCCAGTCAGGTCACCTTTGTTGAAAATGCACGGCATGCCGTCCGAATGCTGATTGACAACCTGACCGCACTCGGGATTGAAGATGGCGTTGAGCTGATCCAGCGTGATGTACTCAAAGCGCTCAAGCAATTGATGACGGAAGAACGCGCCTACGATTTCATTTTTTTTGATCCGCCCTACGCCTCACCCGTCTATCAACCGGTGTTGAAACAACTGGGTGAAAGCAAGCTGCTGTCACCCGACGGATGGCTGGTGGTTGAGCACCACGCCAAGCAAACGCTGCCGGAAACGGTGGGCCTGCTGCGCCGCTTTCGCGAAGTCCGCCAGGGCGAGACGTCGTTGAGTTTTTATGCCAATGTGTAGTCAGTAGTCAGTAGTCAGTAGTCAGTAGTCAGTAGTCAGTAGTCAGTAGTCAGTAGTCAGTAGTCAGTAGTCAGTAGTCAGTAGTCAGTAGTCAGTAGTCAGTAGTCAGTAGTCAGTAGTCAGTAGTCAGTAGTCACTACTGACGACTGACCTGCTTTTATCCTCATTCTTTCCCTATACCCCACCCAAAATGTCCCAATACGTTCAACAAGTTGTCGATCATGTTCGGTATCAGCTTCATCAAGTGATTGTCGGTCAGGACGCAGTGATTGATCAGGTATTGATCGGATTGCTCGCTGAAGGACACGTGCTGGTTGAAGGCGTTCCCGGTACGGCGAAAACCCTCCTGGTCAAAACTCTGGGGATGATCCTGGGTGCCCATTTCAACCGCATCCAGTTCACTCCGGACTTGATGCCGGCAGATGTGACCGGAACCAATATCGTCAATCTCAACACCGGGTTATTCACGCTCCGCCAGGGACCAATTTTTACGGACCTGCTGCTGGCTGACGAAATCAACCGCACCCCTCCGAAAACCCAGGCGGCGTTGCTCGAAGCCATGGAAGAACGGCAAGTGACGATTGATGGCGAACGGCATCCGCTCTCGCCGTTATTTATGGTTCTCGCCACCCAGAATCCGATTGAGTACGAAGGCACCTACCCCCTTCCCGAAGCCCAGTTGGACCGGTTTCTGCTCAAAATCCTGATTGACTATCCGTCAATTGAAGAAGAGTTGCAGGTCATCAGCAACTGGAATTCCGGGTTTAATGCCAAGCGACTGCAGGAACTGAACCTGACACCGCTTTCTGATCTGGCTATTGTGAGCGAATGTCGCCGATTGGTGCGAGCGGTAACCGCCGAGCCTGGGATTCAACGCTATATCGTCAATATCATTCGCCATTCCCGAAACTTCATCCACCTGAGTTGGGGGGCCAGCCCCCGCGCGGCGGTTGCCCTGCTGATGTGCAGCAAAGCCAATGCGGCGATGCAGGGACGTGCCTTTATCACACCGGATGACGTCAAAACGGTGGTCAAACCCGTGCTCCGCCATCGCATCGTGCTTCATTCGGAGGCTCAGGTGGCGGGCATCACGCCTGATCAGGTGGTAGATGATCTGGTCGCACGGGTGGAAGTGCCAAGGTAAGGAAGAAAGTGGTTAGTGGTTAGTGGTTGGTTCTTAGTTCCTGGTTCTTCTTTGAAAGCATTGATTTCTAACCACTAACCACTCACCACTCACTACTCACCACTCACCACTCACCACTCACCACTTTCTTCCTTCTCCATTCTCAATTCTTCATTCTTCATTCTTCATTCTTCATTCAAAACCTATGTCACGAATTATTCGCGCCCCGCGGGGCACCACACTCAGTTGCAAGGGCTGGCATCAGGAAGCCGCCCTGCGGATGTTAATGAACAATCTGGATCCGGACGTTGCCGAGCGACCCGAAGCCCTGGTTGTCTATGGAGGAACGGGCAAAGCTGCCCGCAACTGGCAATGTTTTGATGCCATTGTGCGTAGCCTGCAGAGCCTCGAAAACGATGAAACTCTGCTGGTGCAGTCTGGGAAACCAGTTGGGATCATTCGCACGCACGAATTTGCTCCCCGCGTCCTGATTGCCAATTCAAATCTGGTTGGAAACTGGGCCAACTGGGATGAATTTCGCCGACTGGAAGAACTTGGCCTCCTGATGTATGGCCAGATGACGGCGGGAAGCTGGATCTATATCGGCACCCAGGGCATTTTGCAGGGCACGTATGAAACCTTTGCCGCTGTTGCAGATCGCGATTTCGGCGGCACGCTTGAAGGAAAACTGGTGGTAACTGGTGGGATGGGAGGCATGGGTGGAGCGCAACCGCTGGCAGCCACGATGAATGGCGCCGCCTTCCTGGGTATTGATGTGGATCCGGCCCGGATTGAAAAACGCATTCAGACTGGCTACTGCGACCGAATGACTTCCAATCTCGACGAAGCGCTCACCTGGCTTGACGAAGCCCGCTCCCGAAAATCACCGCTTTCGGTTGGTCTGGTTGGAAACTGTGCTGAAGTGTTGCCGGAAATGGTTCGGCGCGGGATTGTCCCTGATGTCCTCACCGATCAAACCAGTGCTCACGACCCGCTCAATGGCTATGTTCCCGCAGGTCTTTCGCTGGATGAAGCCGACACGCTCCGCCGTGAAAACCCGGTCGAATACGTCAAGCGGTCGCAAGCCTCGATGGGAACTCATATTCTGGCCATGCGGGCGCTGCAGGATCGAGGCGCCGTAACGTTTGACTATGGGAACAACCTTCGCAAACAGGCTGAAATTTCAGGGGTTACTGATGCCTTCAAAATTCCGGGCTTCGTCCCGGAATACATCCGCCCGCTGTTTTGTGAAGGCAAAGGACCGTTTCGCTGGGCGGCGCTTTCGGGCAACCCGGAAGATATTCGCAAAACCGACAGCCTCGTCCAGGAAATGTTTCCGCACAACGAGTCATTGCAACGCTGGATTCGACTGGCAAGTGAAAAAATCCACTTCCAGGGTCTTCCGGCACGGATTTGCTGGCTGGGTTATGGTGAACGGGCGGAATTTGGCGTGGCGCTCAATGAACTGGTTCGCCGTGGACAGGTCGAAGCACCAATTGTCATTGGGCGCGACCATCTGGACTGCGGGTCGGTGGCGTCTCCGTATCGTGAAACCGAAGCTATGAAAGACGGGTCGGATGCGATTGCCGACTGGCCGATTTTGAACGCGCTCGTCAACACGGCCTCGGGCGCCAGTTGGGTTTCGTTCCATCACGGCGGAGGCGTCGGCATTGGATACAGCCTGCACGCTGGTCAGGTCACCGTGGTGGACGGCACCGACGAATCAGCCAAACGCGCCGAGCGTGTGCTGACTAACGACCCGGCCATGGGCGTTTTCCGGCACGTTGATGCCGGGTATGAGGAAGCCGACCACACCGCCGAAACCAAAGGCGTGAAAATCCCGATGAAACCCTAACCACGCTCCTCAAAAAATGACAAGATGACCAAATGACAGGGTGACAGAGTGACACGGTGACTTTTTGACAAGATGAGACAGTGATGATTTATCACCTTGTCATCCTGTCACCCTGTCATCCTGTCACCTTGTCATCCTGTCACCTTGTCATCCTGTCACCTTGTCACCTTGTCATCCTGTCAATGAATCACCTTGCCACCCGGACGGCTTCCCTCTCTTTTGCCCTCAGCCAAACTCGGTTACAATCCCACCTGCTCTTCAGTGAGATGGGCACCTTCTGATTTTTGACTTCTTGCCTTTCTCTGTTCCCTCACTTGCCCAAAAAATCCTGCAAAATCTTTTGGTTCAGTCTGTTTCTTCCAGTGTACAGCCTGGGTGTGCGGTACCTGGTCTGTCGAGGTTTGAAGTATGTCCCCCGCTCGATTGGCTCGTGACTTTCTGCGTAATGGCTGGCAACCTGGAACACTCATCCTGGGGCTCCTGTTACTTAGCTCGCTTCCAGTGCAGGCACTTGATCGAACGAAAGCCATCACACAATATCGTCAAACAATTTGGACGAAAGAAACTGGGCTCCCCAATAACGCGATCCTCGCCCTGGCGCAAACGGGTGATGGATATCTCTGGTTGGGAACCTTTCAGGGACTGGTCCGGTTTGACGGAGTTCAGTTCACGGTCTTGAACAAAAACACCGTTCCAGAATTCAAAAATAATACCACATGGAAACTGCTGGTCAGTTCGGAGGGCACGCTCTGGGTCGGTACCAACGGCGGCGGGCTCATGGCCTACAAAAATGGCCAGTGGAAAACCTTCACCCCCGAACACGGACTGGCCTCTGAAATCATTTCGGCTTTATTTGAAGATCGCCAGAAACGACTCTGGATTGGCACCCGCAAAGGGTTGAATTATCTGTCCTTAGCGTCACCTGATCAAGGATTCCAACGAGTTGACACCCTGGATGGGAAAGCAGTCTCCGATATTCGG
Organism: Acidobacteriota bacterium; assembly: GCA_016208495.1. Lineage (NCBI taxonomy): Bacteria > Pseudomonadati > Acidobacteriota > Acidobacteriota bacterium. Next base: position 25,658 of record JACQXX010000016.1, read on the forward strand.
GCGATTGGACAATCCGCTGACGGCACCATTCTCCTGGGCAGCCAGAATACGCTGTTTCAAGTATCTAGCCACACCGGATCGCTGGCATTGACCACCTACCAAACCCTTGAGGGCCAAATCGTCGCGCTCTTTACTGACCGGAAGCAAAATTTCTGGATTGGCACCATCGGGGCCGGAGTGTACCAGGAACGACCCGATCACACCCTGACCCACTTCACCAATGCGAACGGATTCCCAGGTACGGTGGCGTCTGTCTTTTGTGAAGATCGGGACGGAAACCTGTGGATTGGCTCCGCTAAAATTGGATTGGTTCGGATTACGAACGGCACATTTACCACTTTCAGCCACTCAGATGGCCTCTCTGGCGAGGATGTGTCATCTCTCTTTGAAGATCGTGAAGGAAATCTCTGGGTTGGAACCTACCGGGATGGGCTGAATCAGTTCCAAAACGGGAAATTTCTCACCTACACCACCAAAGAAGGGGTATCACACAACCTCATCTGGCAAATTCAGGAAGCCTCAGACCACAGCCTCTGGATCGGGACCAATCAGGGACTCACCCACCTGGCCAACGGCACCCTCACCAGCTTCACCGCGAGTCCTTTTAATTCAACGATCTACAGCATTTTACAGGATCAATCCGGAACCTGGTGGGCTGGAACGCAAAGCAATGGGCTCGTTCAATTTCATCCAGATTCCCCCACCCGCCCACTTGCGACCTTCACGACTCAAACCGGGCTGCCCAGCAATCAGGTTCGGGTTTTGTGTGAAGACACCCAGGGAAATCTCTGGTTGGGGACACCAGCGGGATTGTGCCGCAAAAGTGGAACGACGATTACAACATTCACCACCGAAAATGGCCTCCCCTTAAATGTCATTCTGGCAATTACCTGTGCCAAAGATGGGAGTGTGTGGGTTGGAACCGATGGAGGCGGACTCATCCGGTTTCAAAATGGCCAGTTTACTACCTTCACACGAACAGAAGGTCTTCTAAGCAACGTCATTTTATCGCTGTATGAAGACGTAGACGGAATTATTTGGGTGATTACCAATGCCGGGTTGTGCTATGTGCAGGAAGGCAGACTACGAACTTTGAGTCAGCTTCCTGGCAATCAACCCGAAACACTCCATCAAATGATCGAAGACACCCAGGGAAATTTTTGGATTGGGAGTGGGAATGGAATTCTTCGAGTGAATCGCAAGGCATTGCTCCAGTTTGCTCAGGGGCAAACTTCAAGCGTGGAAACAGCGATTTTCACAGAGTTTGACGGCATGAAAACTGAGGAAACCAATGTCCCAGCCCTAGCCATGAGAGCGTCTGACGGAAGGCTCTGGTTCCCAACCTTGCGCGGAATAGCCATGATTGATCCAGTCAACATACCGATCAATCAAGTACCTCCCACCGTCGTTATGGAAAGCGTCACGGCCAATGGAGAAGTCATGCGCCCAGGCCCAGACGAGCTGGCCCTGGCTTCGTTTCAGAATACCTTTGAAGTGACCTGTTCGATCTTGAGTTTTTCCGCCCCTGAAAAAAATCGCCTCAAGTACCGCCTGGCTGAACTCCAGTCACCGTGGAACGAGGTGCAAGGAAAACGCACCCTTTCTTTTTTCAATATTCCCGCTGGGAAATACACGCTCGAAATTCTGGCCTGTAACAACGATGGCGTATGGAACACACTTCCCAACCGTCTGGCGGTTCACATTCAGACATCCCCCTGGCGTTCGCCCTGGGCAATTCTGGTTTACAGTGGAATTGTAATTGGGCTGATTTTCAGCACCACCCGCTTCCGTACCGGGTACCTGGTTCGACAAAACCAACGGCTTCAAATTCAAGTGGCTGAACGGACTCGAAAACTGGCGGAAACCGCATTTCATTTGTGGCGGCAGCAACAGGAACTGGAGCACCAAAAAAATGTGCTGGCCGAAGCCAACCTGAAACTCCAGGAAATGGACCAGCTCAAAGCGAGCTTTACCGCCATGCTGGCTCATGATTTGAAGTCTCCGCTCAGCGTGGTCAAAACCGCGATTGAACTGTTGCAAATGGAATCTTCGATTGCCGCAGGTCCGCTGGCTTCTCTGCTCGAAGCCTCAGACCGCAGCCTGGATAAAGTCCTGACGTTGATTTCAGAAATGCTCGAAGTGTCACGCGCCGAAGCCCAGGAAATGAAATTGTCCTGTGCTCCGCTGGAAACCGAATCTTTTGTGCGTCAGTGCGTTGAGGATATCCGTGTCAGTGCCCAGACTCGGCGGATTGCCCTCGAAATCCAGCTTGAACCAGGCTTACCGGCCATTTCGGCTGACCGTGGAAAATTGGAGCGCGTCTTTGCCAACTTGCTGTCCAATGCCCTTAAATTTACTCCCAATGGCGGCAAAATTTCAGTTGCAGGCAGTGTCGAATCTGGAACTGGGGTTGAAATCGGTCAGCACTTCCTGAAAATTTCAATCACCGATACCGGCGAAGGGATTCCCGCCGAAGACATTCCGTATTTGTTTGAACCGTATCGGCAATCAAAATCAACCAAAAAGCAGTTGGGTGTCGGTCTCGGGTTGACGATAGTAAGGCGCATCGTGGCAGCGCACGGAGGCAATATCTCAGTTCACAGCCAGTTAGGCGTTGGAACGTGTTTTACGGTGCTCCTGCCGGCTCTCCCGCCTGAAGCATCGTCTCTGGCCGAAGTATCACCGTCATCAGTGGTGACTGAAGATAAATCGTTTGTCTCCGCAGTCCCCAATGCGGCTGATGTCAACTCAATACCGCCCATTTCACCACGTGTTCTGATTGCGGAAGACAATCCGGTCAGTCAAAAAATCCTGGCCGCCCAGGTCAAAAAACTTGGCTATCAGGTCGAAGTCGTCAACAACGGACTCGAAGCCGTCAACGCCTTTGAAACATCGCGATTTGATGCCATTTTGATGGATTGCTATATGCCTGAAATGGATGGATTTACCGCCACTCAGGCTATTCGTCGCAAGAAAAGCCATCGTTCCAACATCAGAATCATTGCACTGACGGCTGAAACAACCGTTGAAACAGTGGAAAAATGTCTGCAAATCGGCATGGATGACTTTTTAGGAAAACCCTTTACCTTTGAGGATTTGAAGGCTTTGTTACAACGGTGGGTGCCAATTGTCGCGACCGAAGAGGGCTGAGAAAACCAGGGCTTGGGGCTCAGGGCTGAAGAACTAGTTTTATTTCATCCCTCATCCCTCATCCCTCATCCCTCATCCCTTTCTGTGCCCCGAGCTTGCGAGTCTTTCTGCCCCAAGCCCTCAGCCCTGGTTTTCTCAGCCCGACGTCTTCAGCCCGCTTTCTTCAGCCCGATATTCTTCTGCCCCATTTTCCTGATACACCAGCGGCAACACGATATGAAAACAACTGCCGTGGCCTTTCCCGATTGATTCGGCCCAGATTCGGCCTCCGTGGGCTTCGACATAACTTTTGGCAATCGCCAGCCCCAGGCCAGTTCCCCGGGCGGAAAATTCAAAGCGGCCCGAAGTATGCGTTGACGGGTCAGGCGTGGTGTAAAACTTCTCGAAGATCTGCTCAATTTCCTCTGGATCAATCCCGATTCCGCTGTCCTTGATCGAAAGGTGAATGGTGTCCAGTTCCTGAACCAGCGTGACCTGAACTTCCCCACCGTCATAGGTAAATTTAATTGCGTTTTGAATGATATTGATCAGGACCAGTTGTATCTTTTCAATGTCGCCAACCAGCGTGATTGATTCAGGAATGTTTTTGAGAAATGTCTGGTTGCGCTGATCGATAAATGGTGACAACTCGACCAGAATTTCCTGAATAGCCGCTGAGAGATCAAACGTGGTGACTTTGAGTGACACGTTCCCTTCATTAATTTTGAGCATTTCCAGAATGTCATTAAATGTAATCACCATGCGATCAATCATCCGCTGGCAAGTCAGCAACGATCTCTTTTGGGCTTTGGTCAAGGGGCCCAAATACTCGTCAAGCAACGCCTCGCTATAGCCTTTGAGCACCGTGAGCGGCGTGCGGATTTCGTGTGAGGTGATAATCAGGAAGTTCGTCTTCATTTGATCGAGTTCCTGCAACCGCCGCGTGACATCGCGTTCCTGGTTATAGAGCCGTTCAAGTTCGCCATAGAGCGCGGCTTTTTCAATCGCAACCGCCGCCTGGTGCGCCAACGATTCAATCAACTGACAATCAGCCTGGGTAAACGGCAATCTTCCAGCCGGACGCCGCACATCAAGCACCCCGACTACTTTCCCGGTGCGTGAAATAATCGGCACATCCATCATGCCCAGGACATCAAATTTCTTGATTAAGGCATGGAAGGCAATTTCGTCTGAATGTTCTGAATCATTGACGAGCATCGGCGTCGCCGTGGCGGCGACCCGACCGGCGACGCCTTCGCCAAACTGGAAGACCAGCGGTTCATCAACCCAATGATCGCGCATCCACAGGCGGCGGAAGACAACCTGTTCACCTTCAATCAACCCAATGCCACCTGGCTCGCCTTCAATTAACTGGGCGCTTTCCTGGGCAATGTTTTGCAAAACAGTGTTCAAATCGAGTGGCAGGTTGATGACCCGAATACTTTCGAGCAAATGCCGCAAACTGGAGATTCGTTCTTCCTGGAGTTGATGCAGGTGGGCAATTCGCTCCTCCTGCAATTGCCGCAAATGGGCGACTTTTTCAGCCTGTCGTCGTCGCAACGCCTGCACACGCCACGAATAAATGGCATAACCGATACCAAAGATCACCCCGGCATAAAAGAAATATGCCCAGATGGTTCGCCACGGGGCTGGCAACACCCGAAAGGTTGCCGTTACCGGTCCGCTGATGTTTCCGGCATAATCCCTGGCCCAAACCTGGAAGGTATAGTTCCCGTCCGGCAGCGAGGTATATTCTTTTTTGGTATCAATTTTCCATTCTGAACGCTGCTCGTCAAAGTTGACCAACTGGGTCTGGTAGCGGGTTTCGGCTTCGCGGAAATAGCTCAGCAGGGCATATTCAAACACCAGATTGTTTTCGTTGTACTCAAAGATCGCGTTCTGGGGCACACCGTTGGGTGACCCCTCAAACAGCTTTCCATTCAACAGTATGCGCTCAATCAGGAGTTGTTTTGGCGAGCGATCAATAAATTCGGTGCCTGGATCCAGCATTGCCGCCCCTTCCAGCGTCCCCGCCCAAATACAGCCATTCCGGTCCACCATGGCCGCCCCTTGATTGCACTCGTTGCTTGGCAGACCGTCATCAGTGGTAAAGGTGTAGAGCGAAAATTCATCTGGATTCCAGGCACGCAGCCTTTTTGGCGTCAGTCTGGCCACGCCCCGATTGGTAAATAAATACATGCGGTGCTGCTGGTCCTGGCAAATCTGGTTGATGGTGTTGTTGGGAAATCCAGGCAGGTTTTGGTCAGAGATGGTCCGCCATTGTAGGCCAGTCGAAGTTGGGTCAAATACGCTGACCCCGCCACCACCAGTGCCAATCCAAAGCGTCCGATGGCCGTCACTCCCCATGGCTTCACACAAACTCCAGACAAAGTTATTGGCCAGACCGGAATTTTGGGTATCAAAGACCGTCCACTGGTTGTTGTGAAATCGCACCAGTCCTTTTCCATCGGTTCCAAGCCAGAGCACCTGTGACCCATCATCGGCTTTGGTGGCAACCAGCACCAGCACCTCGTCACTGGGGAGGCCCGAATTCTGGTGATTCAACACCGTCCAGTTGGTGCCTTTGATGCGAACCACACCGCCCCCAGCCGTCACGACCCAGAGCACGGGTGTCCCGTCAGCGTCCACAGTTTGAGCCAGACTCCACACCAGGTTACTTGGGAGTTTTGAGTTTTCCGTCGTGTAAACAGTCCACTGATTGCCACGCAGGCAGGCCAATCCGCCACCGTTCATGCCCATCCAGATGGCCTGACCACCACCTGGATCCCGACTTTGCAACAGGCAAAGCACTCGATTATTTGGAAGACCGGAATTTTGAGTTGTGAAGCTGGTCCACTGGCCGTTTTCCAGTCGAGCCAGTCCGCCACCAGCCGTTCCCAACCAGAGTACCCGCTGGCCGGTCACGGATTGGGTCTCCAAAAGGCTCAGGATCACATTATTGGCCGTGCCAGCCGTGGCCGGCACGTAGGTGGTCCAGGTTCCCGAGCGCAATCGTGCCAGTCCATTGATCGTTCCAGCCCAGATGGTATAGGCCCCATCCGGTGACACCGATTTGTAAAGGCTCATCACGGCATCATTTGGCAAGGCTGACGTTTGTCGGTTGTAGCTCACCCATCGCCCATTCTGGTATCGCACCAGACCGCTGCCATAACTTCCAACCCACAGGGTGCGGGTTTGATCAGGTTCAATCGTTTCAACCAGTCCCAGGACCCGATTTTTGAGCAATCCAGTCTGCTGGGGATCAAAAACCGTCCACTGGTCATCGTGTATTTTGGCCAGTCCGCCTTCTGCCGTCCCAATCCAAAGTGCCTGTTTTCCAGGTGATTCGGTGGTTTCAAGCAAACTGAGAACCTGATTGTGCGGCAACGGCGACGTGCCGGTGGTAAAAGCCGTCCATTTTCCCTGAGCCAGTCGTGCCAGTCCCCCGCTGGTGCCCACCCACACCACAGCCGAACCATCCACGGCCTTTGTTTTGAGCAAACAGTTGACCGCCTTATGCGGCAAGCCGGAGTTTTCAGGGGTCAGCGTCTTCCACTGATTGTTTTCAAAAGTGGCAAGTCCCCCGCTCGTTCCAACCCACAACACACTGTTCCCAGCCGGCTCCCGAACTTCTTCAAAACAAAACACATTGTCAGTGGGCACGGCTCCGGTTTCTGTCGTGAAAGTTGTCCAGTTACCGTTTTGCAAACGAATCGCCCCATTGCCCGTTGTCCCAAACCAGATGCTGCCATCCGAAGCGGCATACACCGTGCGGACATAGTTGGATCGCATCCGATTGGGCATATTGACCGTCGTCCAGCGATGACCGTTGTAGCAAGTTGCCCCATCCTGGGTGCCAGCCCAGAGATAGCCTTTTTGATCGGTGGTAAGCGATAAAATCGAATTTTGCGGCAACCCATCCTGATTGCTAAAGATGTGCATCCCTGGCCGTCCGCCTGGAAACCCATCTGGTGTTGCTAAAGCGGGCACCTGTCCAGATGGCGCTGGCGGTATCGGTACTGGCGTTGCTGACACAGACCACGACTCACCCCACCAGGAATAGCCCAGCAGGCACAACACCAACATGGGGGGAAGAAGCTGTCGGCGGTCCATAGCGTGTCAAAACTGTGTTGCTTTGAAGGGAAAGGAGCTTATTGAGTGCTTGAAAATGAATTGAGGTGAAGCGTGCCTGACGGGTGCCAGTCCAGATTGACCTCGGCTGGAGTCCAATCAAGGGTGTTCATTCAGTCTTAACAATATGACAAGTTTTGTGTGGAATCCAGGAGTTATTTCATCTGGATAAGTACCGGAGGAGGCAGGGAGGGCAAGAAGACATTCGGATAATAAGAACAACTGATGGGTATCAGCCTGGCGGTTGATACTCAGTTGATGGTTCATTTTTGGTTTCTCAAGCTCGTTTTCAGGGCTTCCCAGGTTATGCCTTCATCAGGGTTTTGCTCATCCTCGGCAATGCGCCGATCTATAGCATTTCAGAAAATGATTTCGTTCAGAGTAACGCCTTCAGGCGTGAGATTTGCCGAGTGGGACGAACGATAAAACCCTCTCGTCTAAAGACGATACTCTGAACATTTTTCTGAAATGCTATATGGCTGTTCAAGCATTATTTACACCCCAGGTACCCAGATGTAACAACTAACATTACATTCTTGTCTCCGTCAGGTCTAAAAGAGAGTAAATATGATCTATCTTCGTCTTCCTTGAGCTTGTTTCGGGGATATGCCGCAATCAATGCCCGGCGGACCTTTTCTTCCAACTGGTTAAATGAAAATCGAAAGAATGGAAGGTTGGGCTTCACGCCCTTTTTGAGCAGTACTTTTTGAAAGATTGAAGTGTCAATCTCAGGAAAACCAACAACCTGTACCCTGGAAATGGTCACTTCCTCAATATCTTGGCGCAATGCTGTATCAAGCAACAAGATGCGTACCTTTTCTTCATCGGTAAATTGCAACTCAGCCTCGACATGGTCATATATTCCAGCAGCCTTCAATTCCTCTACCAGACACTCAATCGGAGCGCTCGTTTGGCCCTCAGGAAAGAGTTTGTCCTCAGGAATGATGTCCGTCCGACTGAAAATATAACGTGAGTGATATTCCGTGTTTGCCTCCACCTTAATGTAGAAAGACGCAGGGTGCTCAGACTGCAACGGATTGCAGCAAAGGATCAGGCACAGAAACAGTCGTAACATTTTTAACCTCCATTATTTGCCTGGTTTACTAAGGGACTGTAAAAATACAACTTCCCGTTTTTATCGAAAGTCACCCGGAGAGATCCAATTTCAGAACAGGAAACCACGAAATACACGAAAAACACGAAAAAGAAATCCAAAGACTTCAATGGGGTCTGAGCTTTTGTCGCTTTGGGCGCTACCACCGGATCATCGCCCCATCCTGCCTCGCGCTCGGATGGGCGCTGGAAGTTCGTTCAGTCTTTTCTCCCGCTGGGTTCCGCTCCCCGCGGTTCCAGCGCCCTCCGGGCGCGAACCTCTCCTGGCTCGAATTCCGGTGGGTGCGCCTCAAAGCAGGCTGCCCACCGGCTACTTTCCACCGCCCATCCGGGCGAAAACCGATTTGATTCGATTAAAGAACCTAAATTCCATCCCCCATTTATGGGGACTTGTACTCAGTTAAATAAACTCAGAACGACTGACGACTGGCTACAAACTGGTATTACTTCAAATTCAGAGCCGGTTTGGTTTGGCCCCGGTGGCAGGTGGTGCAATTGACAATCGGGTTAGGGCCTTTCAGGTTTTTGATGTTCTTTAACTGCTCGTTGTTGATCGTGCTGGTCATTTTGACCATCTCGCGGGCAATCAGCTTTTCCGTTTTATCGTCTTTTTCCCACTGGTCAAGCGTGTGGCAATGGGTGCAATCCACTCCAAGTGCGCGGCTATAGCCCATATTCATCATCACCACCAGTCGCCCGGCAGGGATTCCTTTTAACAATTGAATATTTTTGAAGACTTCCTCTGCCGGTTTGTTTTCCTGGCCAGCAATTTTTTTGAGCAAGTCCTGAACAATCTTTTCCTTATCAATGGTTTTTGCCGGTTCCTGCACAGGAACCGACGGCGGATTTTGCGCGGCAGTCACTGAAAAACTGGTCAAACTTTGGGATTCATTCATAAAGACGAATGCAATCCAGAGAAAAAGACACACGCCAACAACCAGACGTTTGAGCATGGGGTTGGAAACTCCTGCAAGTAATATGTTGTGTGGCCTGGAATTGAATTGTGGGGCTGAACAATGCTCGGGCTCAGGGCCTGGGGCTGCAAACACCAGGGCTTGGGGCTGAAGAAGTTGGGCTCAGGGTATTGAACCCGTTTTTTTCAGCCCCGAGCTTGCGAGTCTTCAGCCCCAAGCCCCATAAGCCCTTAGCCCTGGTTTTCTCAGCCCGACTTCTTCAGCTCAACTTCTTCAGCCCGATGTCTCAAGTCGGTCAGTTCACTGGTCATGGTGTCTGGACGCAGACCAAGGGGAAGCACAATGTGAAAGGTGCTGCCGGTTCCGACTCCGTTTGATTCAGCCCAGATCTGACCGTTGTGGGCTTCGACATAGCTTTTTGCAATTGCCAGCCCAAGCCCTGTCCCGCGGGCTGAAAACTCAAAGCGTCCTGACCGATGCGTCGAAGGATCCCGATTCGTATAAAACTTATCAAAAATGTGGGTCAGGTCCACCGCATCAATCCCAATACCAGAATCCTGGATCAGGATATGAACGGACCCGGCTTCCCGGGTGACAACAACCTGAATTTCACCATGGTCTGGGGTGAACTTAATTGCATTTTGAATGACATTGATCAAGACCAACTCAACTTTTTCGCAGTCTGCCGAGATAGTTAACTGATCAGGGATTTCGACTTTCACCTGTTGTTTGCGTTGCTCAATAAACGTGTTTAACTCAGCCAGCACGTTGCTCACAGCGGTATTCAAATGAAATACTTTCGGTTTGAGCGTCATCTGGCCAGCGTTGATTTTGACCATTTCCAGAATGTCGTTAAAGCTACGAGTCAATCGGTCAACCATCCGGTGACAGGTGGTCACCGACACTCGTTGGGCTTCGGTCAGGGGACCAAGATATTCATCCAGCAATGCCTCGCAATATCCACGCAGGACCGTGAGCGGCGTCCGCATTTCGTGCGAAGTGACAATCATGAAATTGGTCTTCATCTGGTCCAGCTCTTTGAGCTTGCCCGCAAATTCGTGTTCCTGTTTATAGAGCTTTTCGAGTTCGTTCATTGACTCGACAATGACCAGGTTTTTGGCTTCCAGTTCATTTTTCTTTTCTTCAACCACTCCATAGAGTGCCGCATTTTCAAGCGCCACCGCCGCCTGATTGGCCAGAGATTCGACCAGTTGCCGATCATTGTCGCTAAAGGGTGGGGATCCTGCCCGATGACGGATATCAAGCACTCCCACCACCTGACCATCACGTGACACAATCGGCACCTCCATCATTCCTTCGACCTGGTAGACATCAAGCGTCTCAGGTTGGGTGATATATGGTGAGTGGCGCGGATCATCCACAATCATGGTTTGTTTCGTCTCGGCAACTCGACCGGCAACCCCTTCACCGATTTTGAACGTGAGCAGGCTATCTTCCCAGTGGTCGGTGGCCCAGAGACGGTGAAACCGAACCTCGTCTCCTTCGAGTAAGCCAATCCCTCCCGGTTCGCCACCTACCAGCCGGGCGCTTTCTTCGACGATATTTTGCAAAACAATTGTCAGGTCAAGCTTGGAATTGATCAGCCGAATACTTTCCAGCAATTGCCGCATGCCCTGTAATCGTTCTTCGTGAATCTGAGACAGATATTCGACCCGCTGTTGCTGAAGCTGGCGCAGATGTTCCAGTTTTTGCTCCTGCAACTGTTGCAAATGGGCAATGCGCTGTTCTTCGCGGAGCCGCAATCCACGAATCCGCAGCAGGTAACCGCCGTAAATACTACCGCTCACCAGGAAAATTCCAGCCAGTTGAAACCACCAGGCATTCCAAAACGGAGGCTTGATGGTGAATTCAATCGTGGAAACCTGGCTCCACACCCCAGAAGCCGCTTTGGCTTTGACCAGAAACCGATAGTCACCCGGCATCAAATTGGCATAGCGGGCAATCCGGTTGGCTGTTTCCAGAGACCAGGTACTGTCAAGACCTTCAAGTTGATAGCTGTAGCGAATCGCGGTTTCATCCGTGAACGACAAACACAAAAATTCGAAAGAAACGTCATTTTGATGATGAGAGAGTACCGGCAACCGAAACCGGGTCGCCTCAGTTTGTGAGATGAGCTGAACCGGCTTTTCTTCAACCAGCACCGGTGCCAGTGCCAATCGTGGGATCATGGCTCGCGCAACATCAAGTGCCGTTTGGTATCGCACCACGCCTTCGCCAGTGCCAAACCAAATGGTTCCATCACGCCGCCGGAGGGCCAGCCCAAACCCAATATCATCACTGGCTAACCCATCTTTGGTCGAATAATTGCGGAAAGTTTGGCCATCATACGCCGAAATCCCACGGGTAGTGCCAATCCATAACTTTCCATCACCGCTCACAATTGCCCGCACGGCATTACTGGGCAACCCGTCATTGGTGGTAAAGCTGGTAAAGGTCGTGCCCACCAGCCGGGATAAGCCACCATCCGTTCCGACCCAGAGGGTGCCAGTCGGATCAAAATAGGCATATTGCGCCCGATTTCCAGGCAAGCCCTGTCCAATCCGGTAGTGTGAAAACTGGGTTCCATCAAAATGGCTCAACCCTTTGTCAGAGGAAATCCAAATGGAACCATCCGGCCCACGAGTCAAAGTATTGATCGGATTTTGGAGCAATCCCTGGTTCGTTGTCATCAAGGAAAATTTCTGGCCGTCATACACGGCAATTCCGTTGCTGGTGGTTGGATAGGAGCCAAACCAGATTCGGCCTTGTTGATCTTCGCTGATGGCAGTCACGCGTTCGCGTAATCCCATTTGCTGACGAGTGAACGTCTGAGTTTTTTGACCATCCAGACAGGTAACGCCGTTGTACCCGCCAACCCAGATGCGGCGATGTGAATCAGCAAACAGCGACCAGAGTGTTTCTTCAAGCAAGCCTTCCTTGATTCCCAAATGCCGGGTGGCGCCGGTTTTTGGGTTTAGCGCAAATAATCCGTTGGTGGCGGTGGCAATCCACACCTGTTCATCCGGGGTTTCAGCAATTCCCGTAATCCGCCCATCACCAAGACCATGGGCGGCAGTATAGCTGGCAAACACTTCGCTGCTAAATCGAAAGGCTCCGTTTGACTGAGTCCCAAACCAGAGATTCCCTTCGTAATCTTCAAGCACCGCTGTCAACATATCGTTCGGAATCCCATTGGCCCGATCAAAGATTTTGACGCCATCTGGATCAATTCGATTGATTCCACCGCCAAACATTGCGCACCAAATGCGATGATATCGGTCAATCAGAATCTTGCCGGCTTGAGGGCTGTTGAGCCCGTCTTTGGTGGTGTAGGTGCGAAATGTGGTTCCATCAAAAAAGCAGGGGCCGCCGTTGGTGGCAAACCAAACCCCACCAAACGGGTCAATATCAACATCAAACGCACTCTCTCCGGGCAGCCCGTCAGCCAGGGTATATACTGTCGCCGTGGTGCCGTTAAATTTTCCGACTCCTCCGCCACGAGTCACAAACCAGACTGTTCCAGCCGAATCCTGGGCCAAACTCCAGATAGGCCAGTTGGGGAGCCCGGCTTCTTTCCCGAAATGGACAAACCGTTGGCCATCAAAGTGGCTTAACCCGGCGGCGGTACCCAGCCAAAGACTTCCATCTGGTGACTCCAACCCCGAGTAGACATGATCATCCAGCAACCCTTGAGCCGTGGTGTAGTTCGTAAATTTTCCCTGCTCAAAACAACTCAGGCCGCGCATGGTACAAAACCACAGGCGGCCTTTTCGATCCTCAAAGATAGTCCGAACGCTACTATCCGCCAGTCCTTGTTGAACGCCAAACGTCGTGAAATTGGCGCCATCATAGCGACAGGCACCGCTGTCAGTCCCAAACCAGATATAGCCCTGGCGATCCTGATACAGGCAATAAATAGTATTCCCTGGCAACCCCATGCTGGCGGTGTAGGACGTAAAGCGGTAAATCTGCGCAACTGTCTTGTCAGGCGACAAGAGCCCAATCACAAACGCACAGATGAGCAGAAGTCCATTCCAACGCATAAGGATAATCAAATCAGAATGAAGAATCCTTTTAGTGGTTAGTGGTTAGTGGTTAGAAATCAATACTTTCGAAGAAGAACCAAGAACCAAGAACCAAGAACTAACCACTAGCTACTAGCCACTAGCCACTAACCACTAACCACTTCTTCATTCTTCATTCCCAAAAAGGCAGTCAGGGCGGCTGATTGCACAACCATCAACGGAACCTGAGCTTCCAGCGCCTGCCGGTGACAATCGTCATATTCAGGCATCGCTTTCAGCACTTTTCCATTCGACATCGCAACTTTCATCCGAATCGGTCCAAATTCAGTCTCAACCGTAAGTATCTGACGATCCAGAATCTGCCGGTCAACCTTGTAAGAGCGAACACCAAGGGTGGTTGTCTCACGCAGCACCAATCCCGTCAATTCTTTCACAAGATGATCCTGGCACAGCACGGTTAACAAAGTGCCAGGACGGTTTTTCTTCATTTGAACTGGTGTGTAAAAAACATCAAGCGCGCCCTGAGTCAACAACAAATTCATCACATGGCCAAAGACCTGGGGGTTCATATCGTCTATGTTGGCTTCGAGTACTGTGATGGATGACGCCAGGGCCCGAGCAGTAGGGTGGACAATCGGATGAACTGATTTTGATTCCTCCGTTTGGCCGACCATCAGCCGTAACATATTGGGAAACCGTGGGAAATCGCGACCGCCAGCTCCATATCCAATTTTTTCAGGTGTGAAATTTGGGATTCGTGAGTAGTGAGAACACAAAGTCGTCACAATCGCTGCCCCGGTTGGCGTCACAAATTCACCTTCGATATCGAGCGAATAAATTGGGACGCCTTTGAGCAGTTCGGCAGTGCCCGGCGCCGGGATTGGATAGCGTCCGTGGGCACACTTGACAAAACCGAAGCCAACCTGGAGCGGAGAGGCCACAAACTGCTCAATTTCAAGAAGTTCAAAACCAATACATGCCCCAACAATATCAATAATGGCATCAACCGCACCGACTTCATGAAAATGCACCTGAGCCGGAGACACACCGTGAACCTTGCCTTCAGCTTCGGCAAGCCGCCCAAAAATGGCTTTGGCCTGCTGAGTAACCCACGTGGAAAGTCCAGCGTTGTCAATCAGATGATGAATATCGGCGACGGTTCGATGGGCGTGAACATCAGCCTGAACCTGACCATGAGTCGCCTGGATGTGGTCGGCAGGGATATGGGAATGTTCGTGATGTGAGTGATCGTGGGAATGGGTTCCGGTGGACTCGTGATGGTGATGACTGGTATCAAGCGGTGCTGGTTTTTCGAGTTGGCCATTGATCGTGACATCAAATTTGACTCCGGAAATCTGGGCTCGCGAAACAGATTGAACCGACAACTCATAGTCGCCAAGATCCAGCTTGCGCAGCTCCCGTTCAAGCACTTCAAAATCAACCCCGAGATGCAGGAGCGCCCCGATGGTCATATCTCCGCTGGCACCGGCAAAGCAATCAAAGTAAAGTGTTTTCATGGGATTTTGAATTATGAATCAGTGACAACCTGTAACCTGAACCTGGTACGAACTAACCGACACAAGATGACTACACTTCCGACCATCCATACCCAACCTGCAGCGTACAAAATCGGCCCCCCACGATTCCACCGCACTGCCTCAGTCCAATGTCCGCTTGAGAGCGCGCAAAAACTACGGGTCATGCCACAGAAAAGGCAACCACTGCAGTGGGTTCGTGGCAACCAGGGATGCCCGCTGCTCAGCACGGTTTCATAAGATACAAACGACCCGGCCAGCGTCAAGGCCACCACCACGGTAAACACCAGGAACACCCATCGCAGGGCGTCCCACCAGTCTTTCAGCGTTGGCCAGGTACTTCTTGGGTTGGACATAAGGTAAGAATGAAGAAGTGGTTAGTGGTTAGTGGTTAGTGGCTGGTTCTTGGTTCTTGGTTCTTGGTTCTTGGTTCTTGGTTCTTGGTTCTTGGTTCTTCTTCGAAACTATTGATTTCTAACCACTAACCACTAACCACTAACCACTAACCACTAACCACTAACCACTAAATCTTTTCTTCATTTTTCATTCAAAAACAGCCGCCACCGAAGAACAGGCGAATCATTCCAATGACGAGTGCGGCCCCAGTTAATAAAATTCCAACCATGGCTTTGTTCCGGGCCTGGGGATTTTTTTCAGTAGCCAGTGGAATCAAACAGATCACCAGCGAGACCAGTCCGACTAAAATTGTGATCCAGTTCACCCATCCCAGACAGGGCACCAACCCAACGACCATCAACGAGGCGGTAATCACCCCGAGCACCATTCCGATCTGAGGCAGCTTCGTTGGGCTGGGAGCGGAGCCGAGGGGCATCGGTCCAGATGGGTAAACAAGGTTGGGCGCGGGTGGTGGTGTGTAGGGTGACGAACCGGTGGGATTGGTCGAATATGGAGATGACGGTGGGTAGGGAATTTGCTGGGTAGCAGCTTCGGTCCATCCAGACGATCCAGGTTGTGCCATTGGATCAGGTGGAAAAAAGGTACTTAATGGCATCCACTGTGAGGACTGGGAATACCGCCCCAGATCATTTGGAGAAAGCTCCCCTCGCCGCAACCTGTCGGCAATGTCAGCTTCATCAAACGGGCCAAGTTCCTGATTATCTTTGTAAATAAGGAGAGGCATTGAGGTTGAAGCTCCTTTGGAGATACGAGCGAAATAGAGCGAGTGGCGAGTAGCAAGTAGCGAGTCGTAAAACAACGATTCTTTATTATGACTCAGTATTCAAGGTTAAGCGCCCAAATTCAATCTGGATCAGGCAAAATTGCCTGGGTTCCAACCTGCTTCTCACAGTTTATGATTCGCGACGCAACTCTTCGAGTGTTCAATCGCTTTTTACTACGCGCGACTCGCTACTCACTGTTGATTCACGATTCACCTTTTTTGGTCTTCCGACTTGATTTGGCCGGTGAGGTTGTGGATTCGAGTGACGTCGGGTTTTTCATCAAGGATTTGAGTTCCTCCATAAACTCCGTGACATCTTTGAATTCAAGGTACACCGAAGCAAAGCGGACGTAGGCAACTTTGTCGAGTTCCTTGAGTCTGCGCATAATCATTTCCCCGATTTTTTCGGTTGATTGCTCCCGATCACGTGACTCCTGCACAAAGGTTTCAACTGCCACCACGATGCTTTCAAGCTTCGACATACTGATTGGTCGTTTTTCACAGGCCCGAAGCAAACCAGCCAGTACTTTCTGGCGGTCAAAAGGTTCACGGCGACCATCTTTTTTGACAACCATGTAGGGAATTTCATCAATTCGCTCATAAGACGTAAACCGCCGCTCGCACTTGAGGCATTCTCGACGACGGCGAATGACATCACCTTCACGGCTCTCGCGGGAATCAACAACTTTATCCTCCAGGTGTCCGCAAAATGGGCACTTCATAGTACAGAGATCCCTTTCTGTGCGGCAGGATCTGCCGACAAAGGAATGGCAGGAAGACCGCCGTCTGCCGGTTAATTTCGATCAATCGTGTTGTGGGTGGAAGGAACAGGGCTGGTGAGGAAAGTGTAATCGTGGAAGGACAGTTTGAACAGTTTTGATTTGGGGGCTGAAGAAACCAGGGCTCAGGGCTGAAGACATTGGGCTTGGGGCTGAAGAAACCAGGGCTCAGGGCTCAGGGATCAGGGCTCAGGGCTGAAGACATTGGGCTTGGGGCTTGGGGCTGAAGAAACCAGGGCTCAGGGCTGAAGACATTGGGCTTGGGGCTTGGGGCTTGGGACTGAAGAAAAAGGGTTAAATGCCTTAAGCCCGGCGTCTTCAGCCCTCAGCCCCAAGCCCTGGTTTTCTCAGCCCCAAGCCCTCAGCCCGACTTCTTCAGCCCTAATACAGACCTGGGTCGCCTTCAGGGCGGGTTTTCCAGCGGCGATGAATCCACAGCCATTGTTCAGGATGAGCCTGCACTTTCCGCTCAATGATTTTCATGAACCGGGCGGTGTTTTCTTCGATATCGTGTTTGGAATCACCGGTTTCGATCAACTCCACGGCTGGATCAAACTGCAGGCGATATCGTTTTTGATCAGCTTCCCAGATCAAAAACCCTGGGACGACAGGTGCGCCGGTACGCAAAGCCAACGTTGCCAGCATCGGAGTTGAACAGGCGGAAAGACCAAAAAAGTCACAAAAGACGCCCTGATTGCGGACCATATTTAAATCAGCCAGGACACCGACGGTTTCACGATTGCGCAAAGCGGTCAAAATAGCCCTGGCTGATCCATTTTTGTCAATGGTGTGGTTGCCGGAACAGGTCCGGTACCGATTGACCAGCGCTTCAATCAGCGGGTTGTCAATCCGGCGAACCAGAATGTTCATCGGATGCCCATACAGGGCATGTGAAAAAGCACTGAGTTCCCAGCTTCCAAAGTGACCGGTTAGAACCAGAACTCCTTTTCCGTGGGCCTGGGCCGACTGAAAATGCTCCAATCCATCATACACAACCAGGGATCGAACCATTTCAACGGTGAGTTTCGGAAGCTGGCTGAATTCGCCAAGCTGCCGGCCAAGACTGTGAAGGGACTGCTTGAGGATGGTCTTTCGTTCAGCAACGGTTTTTTCAGGGAAAGCGAGCTCCAGATTGCGCAATCCCACCCGATGTAATCGTGGAATACAGAAGAAAATAAACGCGGCCAGTTGCTCTCCGAAGAAGATCGCAGCCTGACGAGGCAGGCATGTCAGGCCCTTGAGAATTGTCCAGACAATTGCATATTGCACCCATTCAATCGTTGAAACTCTGGGAGCGGTTTTCGCTGGAGCTTTTTCGGATGGAAGTGATTTGGCGGTTAGATTGAGCTTGGCGTTTTCAACATCAATCATGGATGTGGAGTGCGGGGGTTTGACACCGCTGTGACACCGGGCGGGTTGACGGGGCCGAAGCCGGAACCCCCATTATGACTAGAGTTCGGTAAAGACCCCCATGCACCGGAATTTTTCATACCGCTTTTGCAACAGATCCTGGACAGAAAGGGGTTTGAGTTCGGCAAGCTGGCGTTCCAGACAGGGTTGAAGCAGTTTCGCTGTCCGCTGGTGATCGGTATGTGCCCCTTCCCCAGGCTCAGGAATCACTTCATCAATCAGATTGATGGCTTTGAGTTCCTGCGCCGTGATTTTCAGACTCGCCGCGGCCCGGTCAGCCTTGGCAGCATCTTTCCATAAAATCGCGGCACAACCTTCGGGAGTAATAACCGAATACACCGCATTTTCCAGCATGTTGACGCGGTCCCCAACTCCAATTGCCAGGGCGCCGCCAGAACCGCCTTCGCCAAGAACTGTGATGATGATCGGCACCGGCAACCGGGCCATCTCAATCAAATTGCGGGCAATTGCTTCGGCCTGACCGCGCTCTTCGGCATCAATCCCAGGATAGGCACCTGGGGTGTCAATCAAACTGAAAATCGGACGGCCAAACTTGGCGGCAAACTGCATCGCCCGGAGCGCTTTGCGATAGCCTTCAGGTTTGGGCATGCCAAAGTTGCGATACTTGCGGTCCTCCATCTTTCGCCCGGTCACATTGGCCTTCTGGTGGCCAACAACCAGTATCGGTTCACCCTGAAAACGGGCAAAGCCGCAGACCATGGCCGGATCATCCGCATATCGGCGATCACCATGCATTTCCTGAAAATCGGTAAAGAGTTCCTGAACCAGTTCCAGCGTATATGGACGTTCTGGATGACGGGCCAATCGAACCTTTTCAATCGGGGTCAATCCTGGGGGAGTTGCCGTCGCACTTCCCAAAATTTGTGTTTGAAGCGACTGGATGCGCTCCCGCAAAGTATCAAGTTCCTGCTCGTGTGACGGAGTCGTTGGATGAGAGGCCAGGTGAGCTGCCTGTTTTTCCAAATTTTGTAACTCAGCCAACAGTTGCGATTTCTGTGTAGCCATAGCAAAACATTCCCGCAGACAGTAATAATGCCCGGGATGGGTGAAATCCCCCTCCCGTTTCGCTGAAATTCGCGACGAGTTGCCCACTGGCACACCTCAGGGGTTCCCGTTGAACTGGTGTTTTTCAACCCACCAGGCCGAAGGAATGTCCTGAAACAACGTCAGAAGTGATGATGTGTAGCAGCGGATGTGGCCACCGGATGTACTCAGAAGCGAAGTATCTGATTGAGGTTGTGAGCAGGTGAGACTCTACGCCGCCTTGCCAGATGCGTCAATGCTTCTGTTCGACCGCTTCTGGCCAATCAATCTGATCCTCACTCAAAGGACTCCGATTCATTCGGCACAGACAGGCACAGGACGGGAGCTTGGGATGATCACCATTCAATCGGGCAAAAAGTTTTGGGTGGTTGCAATTCGAAAGGGCTTGGATTACATTTTGCCCACTTTCCAGGCAATTCAAGCCACTCCAGCCACCGAGAGCTGAACGGAACTCAAGTTACAACAGCAACATTATTCACATTTTATTGAGCGAGGTGTTTCGCATATGCCAAGAGGAAGTTGCCCTGAATGTGGGGCCGATGTTCACGTGAGTGAAGAGATTGATAAGGGAGAGTACACTGAGTGCGATGAATGTGGCGCCGAACTCGTCGTGGTTGGGCTCGATCCAGTTGAACTGGATTTGCGCGAAGACTATGAAGACGACGAAGACGACGACTACTATGATGATGACGACGAAGACGAATAAGGACTTGTCCCTGACTGTCCCTGTTCACGTTATCATTGATCAGGCTAAGCTTTTAGAAGAAGGAACCCTATGCTTTACGGATATGACATGGGAAAAGCAGTTCAGATGATGCGTGAAGAGTTAACTCATCACGGCGTTCGGGAGCTGCGAACCCCAGCCGAAGTTGATCAAGTCCTGTCTCCTCGTCAGGGCACCGTGCTGGTTGTTGTCAATTCAGTGTGTGGGTGTGCCGCCGGGGCCGCTCGGCCAGGCGTGGTTCAAGGACTGCAAACCGCAGCCGCACAGCCAGATCACGTGACAACCGTTTTTGCTGGCCAGGACCGCGAAGCTACGGAACGCGCCCGAACTTACTTTACCGGCTTTGCCCCATCATCTCCATCCGTCTGGCTTTTGAAGGATGGTGAAGTGGTGTTTAAGCTCGAACGCCACCAAATTGAACATCGCAGCGCACAGGCAATTGCCGCCGAAATTGTCAAAGGGCTCAACACGTATTGTGCTCCGGCCCAACAGGCGGTCAGCGGCGACTAACCAATCTGAGTGCCAGAACAGGTCAGGTGTGGCACAGGCTGGTGTTTGGTAAAGCTTTTATCTGGGGATCCAGATGAATCCAGTTCCCAGACGGAACTCACCTCCTTAAGCTGTTGATCAGTCAAGGCTTGAAGGCGGGCTCGTCCCCAGTACCTCGTAGTGGCGCGTGCGGTTTAAAAACACACTGGCCTGTGATTGCCCAGTATCAAGAAAAAACTGCTCCAAAAGGATTTGATCTCCCCTTTTCAACCAAAAGGGAGCGCACGTACCAATATCATTTCCCGCTGTTCGCCTGTTTGCCGTCACGCTCTGAGCAGACAGGCGATCTTTCTATGGCCCCACAATCTGCCAGTGATGGGAACATCAGGCAGCACAGAGGCCATCAGTCATGGAAAAGTGTCAAGTATCCCCCGTAATCACCTCGTGATTGCCATTGACGGCCCGGCTGGAGCCGGTAAAAGCACCGTCGGTAAAATGCTGGCGGCTCGGCTGGGCGCGCTCTATATTGATACTGGCGCGATGTATCGGGCAATTGCCTGGTTGGGATTGCAAGCCGGGGTGCTCCACCCAGGAGAACATACCATCCCGCTCACGCAATCCCAGGAACAGGCACTTACCAATCTGGCCAATACCACCCAGGTTCGATTAACTGGTGATCCGTTTCACTTGAGCGTCTGGGCAAATGATGAAGATGTCACGACAGCAATCCGAACCATTGAGGTAACCCGCTATGCCTCGGTCGGTTCAGCCGTTCCTGGAGTCCGAACGGCCATGGTGGCCCAACAACGGCACATGGGTGCAACCGGAAGTGTTGTCCTGGATGGACGGGATATCGGAACCTATGTCTTTCCCGACGCCAGTTTCAAATTCTTCCTGGATGCATCAGTCGAGATCCGAAGCCAGCGGCGGTATGCCGAATTACAAGCCAAAGGTGATCGCACTCCCCTGGATGTCATCCAGGCCGAAGTCATCGAGCGGGATCATCGAGATCGGACCCGAGCCATGGCGCCGCTTCTCCAGGCAGATGATGCCATCTACATTGATACATCTGGCTTACCACCGGAAAAAGTTGTGGAGTGGATGGTCACGGTTATTTCACAAGCACCATGGCCTCCCC
Source organism: Acidobacteriota bacterium (assembly GCA_016208495.1). Taxonomy (NCBI): domain Bacteria; kingdom Pseudomonadati; phylum Acidobacteriota; species Acidobacteriota bacterium. The sequence goes on from JACQXX010000016.1 coordinate 47,290, forward strand.
CAGAACCATAAGCGCCAGGATAAGGGAACAGAGCCCGATCTGGACAAGGGGATACAAGCGGACAAGGGGACACGGAGAAAAAACATTCTCCCGCTCCCAACATCGGGTGGATAATCTCCTTGTCTCCTTGTTTCCCCAGCTCCTTGTCTCAAACAGGCTCCCATTTCCTTATCCTGGCGCTTATGTCCCCCAGAACTGGCAAGAGATGAAAGATAAAATCAATCCAAAGATTTCTCTTTCGCCCTCAGCCCTGAACCGGCACGACGTATTTCCCGCGCAACGGGGCTAAGCGGTGAGCACCGAGCGCCCCCCCTACTGGAAACAGCAATGCCGCAACCTTCCCCTGGTCCACACTCACCTTTATGTTCACGGGAATCATTGAAGAATTGGGAACGGTTCAACGGCTGGAGCGTCAGGCTTCAGGCGGCCAGGTTTTGATTGGCGCCAAACGGGTACTCGAAGCAAGCCATTGTGGCGACAGCATTGCCGTGAACGGTGTATGTTTAACGGTCACTGCCTTTGGTGACCAGTGGTTTACCGCCGACGTCTCGGCTGAAACGCTGGCCAAATCTAATCTAGGCTGGCTGGCACCAGGAAGTGTCGTCAACCTGGAACGAGCTCTGGCCCTTGGCCAGCGGCTTGGAGGGCACATCGTTCAGGGGCACATTGATGCCACCGGTACGTTCCTGAGCCGAAAATCCATGGGTAATTCAATGGTGATGCGATTTGGCTTCCCTTCGACGATTGGGCATTACCTCGCCCTCAAAGGCAGTATCGCGGTCAATGGCGTCAGTTTAACAGTGGCTGAATTGAGTGAGCAGTGGTTTGAGGTTGCGGTCATTCCGACGACACTCAACTGGACCAACTTACCGAAATTGCAGAGCGGGGATGTTGTCAACCTTGAAACGGATGTACTGGCAAAGTATCTGGAGCGGCTTTTGGATCGGAAACAATCCGGGAGTCCCTATGATGCAACCTCATCAGCATCGTCGTTGACGCTCGACCGGTTGCGAGAGCTTGGATTTTAACACCATTTAGGGTTTAGGGTTCGGGGTTTGGAAAAATGCAGTTTTTCCAATAATTTAACCTTCTCTCATTCGATAAAATGAGTACCAAACGGTGGCATTCCAACCACAAATCAGAAAAGAGGAGGGTGACCCTGAACCCCGAAATCCTGCTGAACCCCGAACCCTGAACCCCGAAACCCTAAAATGGAACTATGTCACCTTTTTCCACTATTGAAGCAGCGCTTGAAGATCTTCGAGATGGCAAGCTGATCATTATTGTTGACGATGAGGATCGTGAAAACGAAGGCGACCTGGCCTGTGCCGCCGAAAAAGTCACTCCAGAGTTGATCAATTTTATGGCGCGGCACGGACGCGGCCTGATCTGTCTGGCCCTGACCGAAGAGCGATGCGATGAACTCCAGTTGCCGCTTCAGGTTACCGACAACACCTCCCGGTTTGGCACGGCCTTTACCGTCACCATCGAAGCCCGACATGGGGTCACCACTGGAATTTCAGCCGCTGATCGTGCCACCACCATCCTGACCGCCATTGATCCACAGACCACGCCCAAGGATCTGGCTCGACCTGGCCATACCTTTCCCTTGCGTGCCCGGCGAGGTGGGGTGCTGGTCCGGCCAGGACAAACCGAGGCCAGTGTTGATCTGGCTCGATTGGCGGGACTCAAGCCAGCCGGAGTCATTTGTGAAATTCTCAACGACGATGGCACAATGGCCCGCCTTGCCCAACTTCAGAACTTTGCCCAGGAACATAAACTGAAAATAGTTTCCGTCGCGGACTTAATCCGCTATCGTCTAACGAACGAAGTTCTGGTCAAAAAGACCGCTGAAGCAACGATTGAAACTCCTTACGGATCTTTTCAAGCCTGTTCGTTCCGTAGTGAAGTCACCCACGAAGTTCATTTGGCGCTGGTGAAAGGCAATATTACCGCCCAGGACTCAGTGCTGGTTCGAGTTCACTCACAAACAGTTTTGGGAGATGTCTTTGAAGATACCCAGGATCCAGCCGGCAGTTGGCTCCGGTCAGCGCTCAAACACATCGCGGAAGAAGGGTGCGGGGTTTTATTGTATTTGCGGCAAAGCGATGGCGGTGAACATCTTGAAAAGCACCTGCGCGCTCACCGGGAAGCTCAGCCTGGACAGCCAGTCAACTTCTCTCATGGCAACAGCAGTGATTATGGAATTGGTGCCCAGATCCTGCGCGCATTGGGCCTTCATAAGATTCGAGTACTCACAAACCATCCAATGCGGTTGACAGCCATTGAGGGATTTGGATTAACATTTGTCGAAGCGGTACCGATTCATCCCTCTCACGAAATACCAGTTCAACGGTAAAGCCCTTTGCTGGCTGTAAGTTACAGGTTTATCCCCCCTGAACCAGCCTGTCTTGACAAAACACTGCACCGGGTGAAGCCAACCAAAAACTTGCCCCGAACCGACAAAAATACACAATTTGGGATCCAGCAACTAAGGAGTTTTACATGGCACAGATCGACACAAGTCGTTCAGAAAAGCTTTTTCAGCGTGCACAGACAGTCATTCCGGGCGGAGTTAATAGTCCAGTGCGAGCATTCCGAGGTGTGGGTGGGACACCGTTGTTTATTCGCTCGGCCCAGGGTCCATATTTGACTGATGTTGATGGCCGGCGATTTGTGGATTACATCGGCTCCTGGGGACCGATGATCCTTGGCCATGCCCATCCAGAAGTCCTTGAAGCCCTGCGAAAAGCCCTGGAACGCGGTACGTCCTATGGAGCGCCGACTGAAATTGAAGTCGAAATGGCGGAGTTGATTTGTTCGATGATACCGTCAATTGAAAAGGTTCGGATGGTTAGCTCCGGTACCGAAGCCACAATGAGTGCGATTCGCTTAGCTCGCGGGTACACCGGACGCAACAAACTGGTCAAATTTATTGGGTGCTATCACGGACATGGCGACCCGCTCCTCGTCAAAGCTGGTTCTGGAGTTGCAACCCTGGGATTGCCTGACAGCCTCGGCGTTCCACCAGAAACGGCGCAACATACAATCGCTGTTCCGTTTAATGACCTGGATACACTTCGTCAGGTATTTGAAACCTGGTCCAACGATATTGCCTGTGTCATTGTGGAGCCAGTCGTCGGGAATATGGGGTGTGTGGCCCCACAACCTGGCTACCTGGAGGGCTTGGGGGAATTGACCCAAACCTATGGCGCCGTGCTGATTTTTGATGAAGTCATGACTGGATTCCGGCTGGCACACGGTGGAGCACAGGAGCGGTATGGAATTAAGCCGGATCTGACCACCTTAGGCAAAATCATGGGCGGTGGGCTGCCAGCCGCAGCCTATGGTGGAAAAAGAGAGATTATGGATTGTGTTGCTCCGCTAGGCCCGGTGTATCAGGCCGGAACACTCTCAGGCAACCCTCTGGCAATGACGGCAGGACTGACCACGCTCAAACTCCTGCAGCAACCAGGTGTCTATGACAATCTGGAACGGCTCTCAAACAAGCTGGTCCAGGGCCTACGTCACGCTGCCGATAAAGCTGGGTTTAAAACCGTAATTAACTCGGTTGGGTCTATGTTTACGCTGTTTTTTACGTCAACACCGGTCACGGACTGGGAGACAGCCAAAACCAGCGATACCCAACTATTTGCCAAATTCTTCCATGCGATGCTGGCTGAAGGAGTCTATTTCCCTCCCTCGCAATTTGAAGCCGCCTTTTTTGGTTTGGCGCACACCAACGAAATTATTGACTCGACAATTGCCGCTTCCGAACGAGCATTTGGGAAAATGAGAAACTAGAACGAACCAGGGCTGAAAAAACCAGGGCTGAGGGCTGAAGACTCGAAGACTCGGAGCTGAAGAAAACGGGTTTAATACCCTGAGCCCGATGTCTTCCGCCCTGGTTTTTTCAGCCCGACTTCTTCAGCCCCAAGCCCTTAGTACAAGTCCCCATAAAAGAGGGGTGAAATTCGACTGCTCGCTGGGGAAAAATTGGTTTTCGCCCGGATGGGCGGTGGACAGTAGCCGGTGGCAAGTGTCGCTTTGGACACGCGGCCACCGGACAGAGTCGCCCGTAAGGTTTGCGCCCGGATGGGCGCTGGAGGTGTGGTTAGGTTACGTTTCCTGTTGAGTTTCAGTCACTTGCTCACGATTCTGGTTCCAGCGCCCATCCGGGCGCGAAGCGGAGGCTGACCGATGACCGGAGGGTGCGCCGCAAAGCCGGCTGCCCTCCGGCTACTTTCCACCGCCCATCCGGGCGAAAACCGAAATTCCATCCCTTATTTATGGGGACTTGTACTTAGGGACCCAGAAGAAAATAAAATCCCACTGAAATCGGGTTCAGGGTTCAGGGTTCAGGGTTTCGGCGATGAGTTGACTGATCCCACTCAAGATGAAGACTGGGGAACTGGCGGGTACCACGCAACGTGGAGTATCTGGCACCCTGGTGGTATGATATTTCCATCCGACTCCCTTAGCCCTGGTTTTTTTCAGCCCGACACTTATTCTCGATTGAACCCAACTACCACGGGTACATGGTCTGAAGGCTTATCTTTCCCCCGCTCATCCCGATCAATCCGCGTCAGGGCACACTGTTCCACCAGTGGTTGGGTAACCCAGACGTGATCAATCCGCCAGCCACGGTTGCGTGGGAAAGCCGTCGTTCGATAATCCCACCAGGTATAAAGTTCTGGCTGATCAGGATGTTGCTGCCGCACCAGGTCAACCAATCCCCAGGTTTCCCACCGTTTCAGAAAAGCATGTTCCCGCGAATGAAACATAACCGATTCGCGATACTTGTCTGGTTCAAATAGATCCAGGTCACCTGGAGCAATATTGAAATCGCCACATACCAAAAGCGGCGTTTGCGGCGTGTAGGTGGTGGTGAGGTATGTCTCTAACTGCTCTAAAAATTGCATTTTATAATTAAATTTTGGATCTTTGGGTGATTCGCCACCATTTGGAATGTACACATTCACCAGGCGGATTCCCTCAAAGGTGGCAGCCAGTAGACGTCGCTGAGCATCGGCTGGCTCATTGGGGAACCCTCGCTGCACATCCTCAGGTTCATCAAGGGAAAGCATTGCCACACCGTTGTATGATTTTTGCCCATAATAGGTTGCGGTATAACCAGCTTCTTCAAATGGGTCAACCGGAAATTCAGCATCTTGCACTTTGGTTTCCTGTAAACACAATACATCTGGCGAATGCACCCGCAACCAGTCAATCACGTGTGTTAAACGCGAACGAATTGAATTTACATTCCAGGTGGCAATGGTAAAGGGCTTTGTCATTTTATTTTCTCCAGTGACATAAGTCCGCGATGGACAGAATTTGAATTTATACCAGTTTGTAGTCAGGAGTCATTAGTTCACTAACTTCAATTGATTGAATTACTTGACTATTTTCTAATACGATCACTTCATTCCAAAATGGTATTATTTCTTTTCGTTTTTGAGGAACTTCACCGCTCAGGTCCGAAAGCGTAAACTGAACTGTTTTGCCGGGAACGGTATGCGCGAAATACGCGGCTGGTTGTCTCAGACGAAGGGCTGGAGGTAAGAACCACCTGAATTCAAATGGTTTATCATTCCTTAGCCCCAAGCCCTTTAAAGAAAATCCCCCAACCGTTCCGTGAAAATCTGAAGCTGGCATATGACTTGCACGCGCAGTTGACGCCGAGGTTTCCCGCGAAAGCTCCGGCTCAACCCATCTCAAGGCGGCTCATCCCAGGGTGACCGCCTTGAAACCTCAACTGGAACTGGTGCCTATGCTGATTGCTCAATCCAGATTTTGCTTTGCGTGCGGAACTTTGATTCAAAAACAACCACTCCAACCCAGATTTGGGGTACATCACCTTTTCCGTTGGCGTACCTGTGAAAATTGCGGGGTATCTCTTTCATTTTCCTTCTGGTATCCTTGGTTCGTTGGAGGCTGGGTAGGTTTTCTTGTTGGACTCGGAATCGTGCTCTGGCAAAACTCAACACCTCAGCCGTTGCAGTTTCCACGATTGACAGCCGGTTTGGTTGATCAGACCTTACCCCCATCAACCGCTAACTCCGCCACGGAAATCCCCCACGACCCCACCCATCATTCTCAACCCGCAGATGAGTCTCATGTTTGTGGAGCGAAAACCAAAAGCGGTAGACCCTGCCGTCGCAAAGTCAGAGGCGCCCAAGGCTATTGCTGGCAGCATCGGAAGTCAACAGACCTGTTCCAGCACTGATGAGGGAAGAGCGTTGGCAGGACTTGAGGTCTGGAAAGTAACTGGGATGAGTTTACGGCAATTGGTTAAAGAGGACCAACCGCATCATAAACCGAGGCGGGTAATTTTGAATCTGGATGGCAGATATGTATCAGAAGAAACTATTTGAATCTGAAGAAGCCATCACCCTTCAATCACCACCTGAATCCCCTGGGATCCAGGAAACGTGCACAACCCGTTTGGAACAGGCCATTTGGGCACGAGGGTACAAAAGTCTGGCCGGAGTAGATGAAGTTGGTCGCGGTGCCTGGGCAGGTCCAGTGATTACAGCCGCAGTGATCCTGGACCCAGAACAGATTCCAGCCGGGCTCAATGATTCAAAAAAACTGTCGGCAGCCCAACGTTTGAATCTGGCTGAGCTTGTCAAAGAGTCGGCACGTGGGCTGGCTTTTGGGACTCAATCAGCCGCTGAAATTGACACTTACAATATCCTTGAAGCAACACGCCGGGCAATGATGCTGGCCATTGAGGAGCTTATCCCTGGGCCTGACTTTCTTCTCATTGATGCCGTACACCTTCCGAAGGTAAAGATTCCAGCCCGGTCAATTATTCGTGGTGATGCCCAATCGGTCTCCATTGCGGCGGCTTCGATTGTGGCAAAAGTATATCGCGACCAGTTGATGACGGCTTATGATACAGAGTTTCCGGGTTATGGATTTGCACGACACAAGGGATATGGGACAGCCGAGCATCAGGTAGCACTGGACAAACTGGGGCCCAGCTTGATTCATCGTTTAAGTTTTCGCGGGGTGGTAAAAAAAGAAGCCAATTTCGGATTATTATCGCCCGTTTCACCATCCTTTTGAAATCCAACTCAATGCGATTGGATTTCCGCTAACTGCTTTATAGAGTGTAATTTCCCAAGAGTTTTCATACTGGTGGCGCGGTTGACAATGCCCTACCAGTATGCTAGCTTGCCATTCCGGTCTTCGACCTCCACCTCGACCATCTCTGTCCCACTGCTGCGGGAGAAGCGCCATGTCCTTTAGCAAAGCTAACGATTTAAAAAGAGCCGAAAAACTCGTTCAGCAAGGGAAAATTGCGGCTGCAATTAAAGAATACAGCAATCTGGTTGCCGCCAACCCCAGTGACATTATGTTGCTCAATACGCTGGGCGATCTGTGTGTTCGCGACGGGCGGATTGATGAGGCTATTCTTTACTTTACCAAGATTGGCGAAAACTACAGTAAAAATGGCTTTACCCTTAAAGCCATCGCCATGTACAAGAAAATCTACAAACTGGCACCCAATAACCCTGAAATTGCTTATAAATTGGCCGAACTGTACGCCAAGCAAGGGTTAATTGTTGATGCCCGCAAACAGTACATGGAAGTGGCTGATGCCTATACCCGGGCTGGCCGTACGCAGCAGGCGCTCGATGTCCTTCGTAAAATCGCTGATTTAGACCCTGACAATGTGTCGGTTCGCCTCAAGCTGGCTGAGCGATACCAAAGCGAACGCATGAACGATAAAGCCCACGAAGCCTACATTGCGGCTGGGGCCCAACTGCAACGCAAAGGGAATCTGGAAGAAAGCCAGCAATGTTATATGAAGGCGCTGGGGGTTGACCCATCGAGTAAACCGGCGCTCAGCTCTCTGGCCAATATTTTCATCCAGTTAGGTGACCCGCAACGGGCGATTTCAATGCTGAATCGGGTGATTGACAACAACCCAAATGATCCCGATCTGGTCACATTGATGGGCCGCACTTATTTAAGTGCGGAAATGCTCGATGATGCCGAAAAGGCATTTCTCAGGCTTCATGATATTGATAAGACACGATTTGAGTACTTGCTTCAACTCGGCAGGAAATTTGCTGACCAGGGTCAGTTCAACCGGGCGGTAGACACGGTTACCGCCTGCATTGACACCGTTATTACCCGACGTCAGGAATCAAAAGCAATTGATTTGCTGGATGCCATCATTGAACTCGACCCGTATCACATTCCAACCTATCGGTGCTTGAAAACGATTTACACCCGCATGGGTGAGGACAATAACCTCAGTAATGCCCTCAATGGGTTGGTTGAAGCCGCACTGCATCATCAAGAGCGGGAAACAGCCGGTGAGGCGTTGCGCCAACTGGTTGAACTTGAGCCAAATGATTCGTCCCATCGGAGACGGCTCGAATCGCTCGGGCTCAGCACGGCAGTCAAACCGACTCTGGTGGACCGCGATTCACCAGCAGCCAGCTCACTCACACCCAAACTGGGTCCTGGCATTGGAAGCACGGCTGATTTCAAATTTGGCACCGACCTGTACCCGGATAGCAATCAAAGCTTCACCGGACTGACATCGGGAACCGGATTTACCTCAGGCACCGGCTTTTCCGCTGATTCAGGGTTTTCACCAGAACCACCAGCTCAGGGATTTGGGGGATTTGGAGCACCACCACCTCCGACTTTTCCAACTCAGGAAGGACCAACCGGATTTACTGGCTTTGTCTCAGGAAGTCAGTTCTCAACACCTGATCGGAACGTGGGAAGTCCGAATTTCTTTGCGACTATTCCGCCACCAATTTCTGCCGGACCAGATATTCAAAAGTTACTGATGGATGCTGACCGGTATGCCAGCCGTGGGTATGCTGATCGGGCAGCCGAGATTTTGAGGGAAGTCACTTCACTCGATCCACATCACCTCGAAGCCCGGCTCAAACTCAAGGACATCTATCTCAGCGGCGGATTAAACACCGAGGCGGCGGAGCAATGTCTGGCCTTAGCGCATATTTATGATGCGGCTGGTGATTCAGCCAAGGCTCAAAAAATGCTGACCGAGGCATTTTCACTGAATCCCAATGCCACCCCAGGAACACCTCAGCCACCAGTCACGGTCAAGGCCCCAGAAGATGCGATTGAAATTGATATCAGTGGCGGCTTTGACGGAGGCATTAGCGGCAGCTTTAATTCCTATGCTCAGCCATCACCACCACCGCCACCACCACCGGTCTTTGAGGATCATTTTTATTCTGGGGCACCACACCATGTAGCTCCACCGCCAGGCGATCTGAGTTTTGCCCCGTTGACGGATACCTCGCACATTCAAGATACCCTGCGTGAGGAACTGGAAGGTGTGGACTTTTATCTGAGCCAGGGATTCACCGACTTAGCCGCTGACACGCTAAATCGTCTCAACGCACAATTCCCAAATCATCCCGAAATTCAGTCCCGGATGGCGAAACTGGCCCCACCGCCGATTGTGGGCTTACCACCAGCGCCACCATCTTTCGATTTTTCAACCGCCATGGGGTCTCCAGGACCATCGGCTTTTGCTCCGCCACCGTCTCCAGAATATGATTTTGGTGGACCAGGTGGATTTGGAGCACCACCAATTCCAGCCGGGCCAGTTCCTGGTCCCTCTCCATTTTCAAACGCCCCAGGTTCAGGTGGATTTATGCCTGGGGGCTCATACCCAGGCGAAATGCCACCAGCAGCTCCGATAAGTGCATTTCAGCCCCCAGTTGCACCTCCACCCGTGGAGTTCCGGCCTCCAGCCGCACCTCCACCAATCGAGTTTCAGCCTCCGCCGGCTGGAGCGAACTTGTTCGGGTCGCCATCCGCCCCTGTGCCACCACCAGCCTACGACCTGACACCGCCGCCACCGCCACCGTCAGCCTATGACATGAGTTCGGCAATGATGGCTGGTCCGCCTTCGGTTGACTCATTAATTGAAAGCCTCATCACTGACATTGGTGACAGTCTGGATGGAATTGACGATTTGGAAATGGTCAATCGGGTTACGGGCGCACACCAAACGGCACCGCCGCCGCCGCCACCGGCTTCACTGGCAGCACCAGCATCAGTGGATCAAGGATTGTTTAGGGGGCTTGAGGAGTCTGGACTTCAAGATATTTTTGATGAATTCAAAAATAGTATCGAACAAGAAGAAGCCGAGGAAGTTCCTGACTTTGAAACCCATTACAACCTTGGGCTGGCCTATAAAGATATGGAACTCTTTGACGAAGCGGTTGAAGAATTTCAAACGGCGATCAAGGCAACGGATCCGCACGCTCCTGACGGGCACTATTTCCAATCCTGCAACATGCTTGGGCTGTGTTTTATGAGCAAAGCAATGTACCCGCCAGCCGCAGTCTGGTTTAAGCGTGGGTTAGACGCTCCGGGTCGAAGTGAGGACGAGTATCAAGCCATGCGCTTTGATCTTGGGTTAGCTCACGAAATGCAAGGAAAACTGGAAAGTGCGCTTGAGTTATTTGAAATTGTGTATGCCATCGACATCAACTATCGTGATGTTGGAGAGAAAATTAAGGAAATTAAAGAAAAGCTTCGAAAATAGCAGGGTCGAAGCTTTCAAACAGGTACTGCCAGACCTGGCTTCCATCTGTGAACTCCCTGCCATTGCGTTGATCAATTACCTGTGTCTGCCAAGCTCACTGTTGTTTTTTATATTCTCATTTGTTTTGAAATCGGGGCGTTGTTGATCATCCTTCCCTGGTCTTCCTACTGGAATGAGAACTTTTTTTTGTTTTACCTCACCAGCTACTTCCACTCTGACATATTCCTCCAATTTATGCAGAGTGGATATGTGCGTGGCGCCGTCACCGGACTGGGCATTATCAATGTGGTGATGGGGTTCCTAGAAATCCTGCACTTTCGCCAAACGGTTGATACTATCCTGCAATCGGCTCCAGCCAAGAAATAACAGGCTGTCTCAACCCATCGCACACTTTTTGACTCAAATGGCATCCTGCCGTCCCTGATTCGATCCAGGCTGCTGGAAATACAGGGATTTTTGTTCTCCCCACATTCATTCCCAGATTGTTCTCCCACCAAGCAATGGTCATATGTCCGAGGCCCTTCATTGCAGAATTTGAAGTTGCAAGCCGCTGCCTGAAACCCAAATCATTATGCAGATTTATCTCATCTCTGACCGCCGGGCATTATTTGCACCAACAGAATCTTTTTCAGAAGACCAGGCAAGAAAACGATTACTCAGGCTGGGAGAATTAGCAGCACTCATGCAGGTGGATTATTTTCAGTTACGAGAGAAAGATCTTTCTCCTCGAACCTGCTTTGAGGTGGCTCAAGAACTGGCCGCGCTTTTTCACAATACCTCCACCCGTTTGCTGGTCAATGATCGAGTTGATATTGCCTTAGCGGCTGGCGCTCAGGGTGTTCACCTGACGTCAATCTCTCTCTTGCCAGCCCATATTCGCCCCTGGGCTACCGCAAATTTGACAATTGGCATCTCAACCCACACCCAGGAAGAACTACACCGCACGTCACCAGGCGCCACGTTTGCCGTGTGCGGGCCAGTATTTGAAACTCCAGGAAAACCTCGGCTTGGGCTAGAGCCATTGAAACAAATCATTCATACTTCCCCTGTACCGGTATTTGCGTTGGGGGGAATAACCGTGGACAATGCGGTTGAGATCAAACAAACTGGAGCGGTTGGTGTCGCGGGGATCCGGCTTTTTGCCCAGGCCGCATTTCAAGGGGACACTGAATTCGGTGATCTTATTTCTCATTTAAAGGCGCTATGAAAACTATCTTATCAATTGCAGGACTTGACCCTGCCGGGGGGGCTGGACTTCTTGCAGATCTCAAAACAATTGGTGCTCACGGACACCATGGCGTGGGTGTTTTAACAGCGGCCACTGCCCAAAATACGGCTGGCGTCAAAAGTTTTTACCCGCTCACACCCGAAGCAGTGGTAGCCCAACTTGATGCCCTTCACGAAGATATGGTGATGGCTGGTGTCAAAACCGGCATGCTTGGAACTGGACCGATTGCTGAGGCAATTGCTGGCTGGTTTCATCAACACTGGACAAGCCCTCTGGTGGTGGACCCAGTGCTCGTTGCGAGCAGTGGTCACCTTTTATTTGATCTTGAAGCGATAGATGTCATTCGTAAAAGGCTTCTTCCGCTGGCAACGGTGATTACTCCAAATCTCCCTGAAGCTGCCACACTCACCGGACGGACAGTTGAAACACTGTCTCAGATGGAGGATGCTGCCCGTGAACTGTATACCTTTGGTCCTCGATATGTCCTGATGAAGGGCGGTCACCTGACCAACGAAGCCATGGATATTCTCTTTGATGGAGAGCAATTTCATTATTTTCCGGGGACTCGACTCGAAGTCTACACCCATGGCACTGGATGTACATTATCTGCAGCCCTGGCATCACTTCTTGGAAGTGGGTTTACCATTGTCGAAGCTGTTAAACGGGCGAAAGCTTATGTTCGCTTTGCCATGCAACACACTCTCAAAGTAGGCAAAGGAAAAGACTTATTAGGGCATCTTCCTTTGGATTTGCTCCGTGAACATAACACTAATATTACCTCTGATTGATCACTCAATCGAAAGCACTTCTGTAACTTCGACTACTTTTCTACCTGGGCCCATGGGTTAATGCTTATGTCGTTTTCGCTCCCCAAACTCTTTAAATACCTATCCCTGGCTGTGTTTCTTGGCGTAGTGGTCTATCTGGCCATTCAACTCAGCTCCAGGAATAACCCATTGCGACCCAAAAAATCAACTGACCTTCCAGTGCAATTTGTGGGGGTGTCAAATGATTTTCGATATGTCCATCGAGATCAAACTGTTGATCGGCTCATTTTGACGGCGGCAAAAGATACAGCCTTTACCAATGGGCAACATCAACTGGAAGAAGTGAAGCTAGAAACATTTGGCCAGGATGGAAAGCCACTTGGGGTCTTGACATCAAAAACGGCAGATTATGACAGCCAATCCCAGGTAGCCGTTTTTAAAAAAGATGTACTGGTTGTAACCACAGATGAACTGGTGGTCCGGACAGAGGAAATGAAGTATGACCAGGCCGCCAATGTTACCTCGACAGAATCACCTGTCACGTTTACACGCAAAAATATCACTGGAACTTGCCTTGGAGCAAAACTTGATTCAACCACAGGTCGCTTTGTGATGAACCAACAGGTAAAAATCACCATCGCTCCAGAATCAGCCACTCCGACAGCGCCAATGCCTCAAAGTGGCGGCTCAACCTCAACTCTCGTTCAGGCAACACCTCCCAATCAAAGCAATAAAGGCAAGACAGAGAAGAAGAAGGAGAAAAAAGAGAAGAAGGAAAAGAAGGAGAAAAAAGCCAACCGATTGAAAGAAAAAGAAGGTCATGCAGCCCCGGCCCAATCAACTTCAACATCACCAGCCATCACCACTCAAGTACCGACCACCATTACTGGAGATCATGCCGAGTACTGGAAACCTGAAAAACAGGTCTATCTCACAGGGAATGCGATTGTCCTGCAAGGAGGAAACGAACTCCGCGCAGATAAAATGACTGCCTTCCTGGATGACAATCAACGGATTCAGAAACTGGAGACCCGAACCAGATCATTTTTGAAGTCAGCCGAAAAGCAAGGGCAAGTTGAATCCCAGGATATGGACATTACTTTCAGTAGTGAAGGGGATGTTCAATTCGCAGTGGCCACTGGCAACCCGGTGGTGAAATCTTTTGAAGGCTCTGCCTCCCGCGAAGTAACTGGCGACCGAATTGAAGTATCGTTTGCCAAAGCAAATGAAATCAATGCCTTACAAGAATTCACCAGTACAGGAAATGCACGCATGGTCCTGGCAGCCCCGCCCGTTTCCCCTCAGGATCCGCAACCAGCCCAAAAAACGCTCACGGCGAACCAAATCCAGGTGAAAATGTACCCAGATGGCCGTTTTGCTGAAACAGCCAGTGCCAAAGGGGATGCAATCTTGACAATTTTGCCGGCGGTCATTACGCCACGAGCTGATCAGAAACAACTTCGGTCACCTGAAATGAAAGCCCTGTTTTTTGAAACAGGCAATTTGATCCGGACTTTTATGGCCGACGGAGGGGTCCAGCTTGAGATCACCCCCTTGGAGCCTAACACTCAACGCTTCAAGCGTACCAGTCGAAGTGATCGAGCAACGGTTCAATTTGACCAGGTTGCCAGTGATATAAGCTCTGTCGAACAAGAAGGAAATTTCCAGTTTGAAGAAGGCAAGCGACAAGCACGGGCACAAACCGCAACCTACCTTAAATCCAAAGAAATCGTTTACCTGCGTGGAAACCGACCTGCGATTTGGGATGATCTGGCTCGAACAGAGGCTCAGGAAATAGAACTCTCAAATTTGATTCCAGAACATGAAGCCCGCGGAAATGTACGCACGACATACTATAGCCAGGAAAGCACTGGCCAGGCGACTCCTTTTGGGAAAACCAAATCGCCGGTTTTTTTGACAGCACACCACGCCCATGTAAATACACAGATAGGCAAAGCAACCTATCAAGGAGAAGCTCGTGCCTGGCAGGATGATAACTTTATTCGAGGTGATGTTATCGAGTTGTTTCAAACTGAGAAACGCATGACAGCCAGTGGACAGGTCTCCTCAGCGCTGTACCAGATGGAACGGACCGACACCAAAGGGCAAAAACAGGTTGTCCCAATTTTTGGGAGTAGCGAGTTCTTTTCTTATAACGACTCCAAGCGTCAGGCTCGCTATGAACGAAATACCCGCCTCGTTCAGGGAGAAGATACCTTGAGTGCAGACAGCACAGACATTTATCTTGCAGCAAAAACCAACCAGGTGGAACGCCTGATGGCTCAGGGTAAAGTTGTCTTGACGCAACCTCAGCGGCGTGGAACTGGTGATCAGGCAGAGTACACGGCATCTGATGACCGATTCGTCTTAGTTGGTAATATGGCTAGAGTTGAGGACATGGCGCAGGGGACGACAACTGGACCTCAATTGACTTTCTTAAGGTCGGATGGTAGTGTGTTGGTCACCGATCAACGACAAACCCAGCGAATCCGTACAACTCACAAAATCAGCAAATAGTCAGATTGAAGTGGGCCTTGTGTCAGATACTCATCACAAAACACCATCTAGCGCGATTTCTTCCGATCCTTCAAATCAAACTCCAACTCAAGATACCGATCAGCCCACACCTGGTGACTCCCTTCGTGTGGAAGGATTAAATAAAGCCTATCGTGGTCGTGAAGTGGTCCGGGACGTCTCAATCCACATTCAACAAGGCGAGGTCGTGGGATTACTGGGCCCAAACGGAGCTGGGAAAACAACGACCTTTTACATGATTGTGGGCCTTGAACGACCAGACAAAGGGGTGATTACGCTGGGAGATCAAGCAATTACCTCCCTTCCAATGTATCTTCGAGCGCGGAAGGGTATTAGTTATCTGCCTCAAGAACCATCTATTTTCCGCAAGCTTACTGTTGAAAAAAATATCCTGGCTATTCTTGAAACACTCCGTGTTCCAGGTCAAATTCGCGCTGAAATTTTGGAATCATTGCTCAGTGAACTTGATATTGCCCACGTCCGACATACACCAGGATATGCTCTTTCGGGAGGTGAGCGAAGACGAGCTGAAATTGCTCGATGTCTGGTTATTGAACCAAAATTCATATTATTGGATGAACCATTTGCCGGAATTGATCCCAAAGCAGTCGTCGAAATTCAAAATATCATCTCCCGCTTGAAGGCTCGTAACATTGGAGTTCTGATTACTGACCACAATGTTCGCGAAACTCTAGCAATTACTGACCGGGCCTATATAATAAGCGAGGGCAAAATATTCCGATCTGGAACCCCCCAGAGCCTGACATCAGATGAAGAGGTGCGTAAGATCTATCTGGGTGAAAATTTTAGAATGTAGCCTCCCCAACCGCCTCCCTTTCATTAATCTGCTTTCCCATTCTATTAATCAAGTGAAGATGTCATATGTCTATTAAGCCGATTCTTGCTCCCAAAAATGAACAACGACTTGGATTGGTCTTAACTCCTCAAATGCGACAACGCATTGAAATGTTAAGCATGACCTCACTTGAATTGAGCGATATGGTATCAACCGAGATGGTCGCAAATCCGGTTCTTGAAGAAGTGCTCCCCAATGAACCGGCAGAAGGTTTGACCATCACAGATGAGCAACTGGCATTTGGGGAACGCCCCATTGACGGAGCCCCTCAGCCACCTGACCCAACGATTGATTTCTCACTTGATTACCTGCCTGACCCGGTGCCATTGCACACCTCTGATGTATCTCCCACAATTCCAGAAATCCAGTCAGATGAAGTTACTCGAGAAGAGGGTGGGCAGGAACCTGAGGTCAATCCTGATCCATTTCAGGAAATTGACTTTGGAGCTGAATTTGAAAATTACCTCGACCCAGGGTACAAAACTTTTGAGCATGAAGACTCTGATCAGCCGTCCTTTGAAAACCTTCTTACTAAAAAACCAACTCTCGCAGAGCACCTATTGTGGCAATTAAACCTCACTCGTACTCCAGAGGAAATCAGAGCTGCAGCTGAAGCCATTATTTGCAGTCTGAACGTCAATGGCCATTTAGCTGACCCATTGGAAGAAATTGCAGCATTGGGTCCCTGGTCCATGACAGTAGTTGAGAAAGCCAAACGATTGGTCCAATCTCTTGATCCAATTGGAGTTGGCTCAACGAATGTCTTGGATTGTTTCTTAATTCAGCTTGAGCTAAAGGGTTTGACAAACCACCTGGCAACCCAGCTTGTTCAATATCACTTTAACCGGCTGCAACAATATCGGTGGCCCGACCTTGCTAAAGAATTAGGTGTCTCCATTGATGAAATTGCCAAAGCTGTCACTCTCATCGTGAAGTTAGAACCTTACCCAGGAAGACAATTTGCCCACGATGAAGCTTATCCCATTCAACCTGAAATATTTATTGAAAAAATTGACGACGAGTATTATATCCACTTCAATGATGATGGGATCCCACAGTTACGCATTAACTCCCACTATCGCCGACTGTTGGAATCAAACCAAGCTTCGAAAGAAGAGCGAGAATATGTAAGGGAATGCTTTCGATCAGCAGTTGACCTTCTGAAAAATATCGAACATCGCCGACAAACAATTTACAAAGTTTGTCAAGCCATTGTTGAACGCCAAAGAGCGTTTCTCGATGGAGGTGTTGAATACCTCAAGCCAATGATGCTGAAAGACTTAGCTGAACTAATTGGAATTCACCTTTCAACGGTGAGTCGGGTCGTAAACCGAAAATATGCGCACACTCCCCAGGGCGTTATTGAACTACGCCGTTTCTTCACTGACGGAATGACCAATGACCAGGGTGAGGAAGTCTCCACTCAACTGCTAAAGCTTCAAATCAAGAAAATGATTGAGAATGAGGATCCACATCACCCACTTACTGATGATGAAATCATGCATCGACTTGCCAAAGAAGGAGTCAAATTATCCCGCCGGACTGTTGCAAAATACCGGGATCAAATGTCAATCCCGGGATCTAGAGAAAGGCGAGTCATCATTTAACTAGATTTTCCTGGAAATTACTTCCTGGCTAAACTTCGAAAAGAGAGGAAAAAAATGAAAGTAGATTTTACAGGAAGGCACTTCACTGTCACTCCAGCCATTAAAAAGCATGCCCGCGAACAACTCAAAAAAATCAGTAAACTCCTGGGAAGTAAAGAGATAAATTCAGCCCACTTTGTTCTTGAGGTTGAAAAGTATCGACACCGGGCAGAACTCCTTATCGACTGGCAAAACCAGTCATTAAGTGCGGTAGCCACCACCAACGACATGTATCTCGCAATTAATCAGGTAGTCGAGAAGATGGAACGACGAGCTCAAAAAATAAAAGAAAAATGGGACTCGAAAAAGCGGGTTGTCCGAAAGAAACTAGAGGAAGAAAATGATCGCGCAGTGGCCGGTGCAACTTCAACCGTGGAGAGGAATCACCCTCGAGTTGTTCTAATAGAAGCTGACGTAAAACCGATGAATACTGAAGAAGCAATTGAATCCTTGCTAGCATCAGGTGAAGACTTTTTTTTATTCACAAACTCTGAAAATAATCGAGTTTGTGTTTTGTTTAAGCGTAAAGATGGAAACTATGGTTTGGTTGAGGCATAAAGTATAGGTTAACCTTGACCCAAGCGACAGTTAGCACCAATTACGTACCAAGGACAAAAAAAGGAGGGGTATCAAAACCCCTCCTTCATCATTTAGTACAATGCTATTGGAAAATCATCAAAATGGAATCTGATAGATTCGGCATCATTTCTTAAAAGTTCAGAAACTGAAACCGACTTAATTCACTTAAGAATGAATATGATAAATAGATCAAAATGAGATGAGGCGGTAAGAGTAATTTTATACTCTTACCGCCTCATAGGCCCGGCAACTACCTACTCTCCCACACAGTTGCCCGTGCAGTACCATCGGCTCAAGAGAGCTTAACTTCCGTGTTCGGGATGGGAACGGGTGTGACCTCTCCGATATGGTCACCGGAAAAGATAAAAAATTTATGCAAAAGGTTTCTTGTGAAAAGTAAATTTTATGGTCAAGTCGATCGGACATTAGTACAGGTAAGCTAAACACGTTACCATGCTTACACATCCTGCCTATCAACGTGGTAGTCTACCACGAGCCTGATTGGGAAGTCTTATCTCTGGTCTGGCTTCACGCTTAGATGCATTCAGCGTTTATCCATACCCAGCTTAGCTACCCTGCAATGCCGCTGGCGCGACAACAGGTACACTAGAGGCTGGTCCAACTCGGTCCTCTCGTACTAGAGTCAGATTCCATCAAACTTCCTACGCCCACACCAGATAGGGACCGAACTGTCTCGCGACGTTCTAAACCCAGCTCACGTACCGCTTTAATGGGCGAACAGCCCAACCCTTGGGACCTTCTTCAGCCCCAGGATGCGATGAGCCGACATCGAGGTGCCAAACCGCCGCGTCGATGTGAACTCTTGGCGGCGATCAGCCTGTTATCCCCGGCGTACCTTTTATCCTTTGAGCGACGGCCCTCCCATACGGGGCCGCCGGATCACTAAGCCCGACTTTCGTCTCTGCTCGACTTGTTTGTCTCGCAGTCAGGCTGGCTTATGCCTTTACACTCTACAGGTGATTTCCAAACACCCTGAGCCAACCTTCGGGAGCCTCCGTTACCATTTAGGAGGCGACCGCCCCAGTCAAACTACCCGCCTGGTAGTGTCCCTCTTCCCGATTCAGGGAAGTAGGTTAGAAGCCGAAGATGACAAGGGTGGTATCTCACCGTTGGCTCCACTGAGTCCAAGAGCCCAGCTTCAAAGCCTCCCACCTATCCTGCGCATGTCATCCCCAGATTCACTACCAAGTTATAGTAAAGGTGCACGGGGTCTTTCCGTCTAGATGCGGGAAACCGGCATCTTCACCGGTACTACAAATTCGCTGCGCCACTCGTTAAGACAGTCATCAGATCGTTACGCCATTCGTGCGGGTCGGAACTTACCCGACAAGGAATTTCGCTACCTTAGGACCGTTATAGTTACGGCCGCCATTCACTGGGGCTTCAATTCAGAGCTTTGTCTTGCGACGAACCCCTCCTTTTAACCTTCCAGCATTGGGCAGGCGTCAGCCCCCATACTTCGTCTTCTCGACTTTGCGGAGACCTGTGTTTTTAGTAAACAGTCGCCTGATGCTATTCACTGCGGCCCTCTCAGGCTATTCACCTTAACAGGGCACCCCTTATCCCTAAGTTACGGGGTCAATTTGCCGAGTTCCTGAACGAGTGTTCTCACATGCGCCTTAGGATTTTCTCCTCACCTACCTGTGTCGGTTTGCGGTACGGTCACACGACAAACTCACTAACGAGGTTTTTCTTGGCATCAAGGGTCAGCTACTTGTTTCGGTTAAACCTACTTTCGATCCTTGTCTTAGCTTATTGTCAAGCGGATTTGCCTACCTGACAGCCTTAACAAGTCAAACTGCATCCATCAGCAGTCTAGCTTACCTCATTGCGTCACCCCTAGTTGATAACGCTTGTTGGTGGTTCCGGAATTTTAACCGGATGTTCATCGACTACGCCTTTCGGCCTCGCCTTAGATACCGACTCACCCTGAGCAGACGAACTTTACTCAGGAAACCTTAGGTTTTCGGCGCGGCTGATTCTCACAGCCGTTATCGCTACTTATGCCGACAAAGTCTTTT